>DATARJ010000299.1:0-1865 GCA_036264205.1 Methylocella sp. | reverse complement strand
CGGTCGAACGCGGCCAAGGGCACGAACAAAAGATCGGGCGCGACTTCCGGCGCGACGGGCAGAGGCTCTTCGATCGCCATTTTGCCCTGGAGGGTAGGTTCGCCTGGCCGCCATAGCCGGAAGATCAGGGGCGTGCCACGCTGCCCGGTTACCGGCAATGCCGTTTTAATCCCGGCGCCCGCAAGTTTTTCAAGGAGAGGCAAGGTCGAGGGTTCGTCCGCAAGCGGAAAATAGGCCGCGACGATCCCGGGGCGCAAGCGCAGGACGAGGGCGAGACCTTCGGTCGCAAGATGGGCGGCATAGGCGGCGGCGGCCTCGATGCTCGTCTCGCCCCGCCGCGCCAAAGCCCGCGCGCGGAGGGCCGGCTTGGTGAGGAACATGACGCAACCGGCGGGAGGATTGGCGAGCGCGGGGCCGCGATGGCCGTGGGATATCGATCCCGGGAACCTACAATGTAGGTGGGCGCCGTGTGGCCAAGCCCACGGGCGAGGCCAGGGACAGCTCCCTTGGAGATCGATAAGGCCCCGGGAATGCTGATCCAACACGCACCCCGCAGCTCCGCCAAAATAATGTAAGGGAAGACCGAGGGAAATGCCAGGGCAAAGTCTGGACGGCAATGGACGGTTGCGATTTCGCCGCCGAAGACGCATTTTGGCCCGGCGTATTTCGGCAGTCGCGCCGATTCGCCCGCGAGGGCGCAGCAAGGGAGAGCCGGAACATGGCGGGGATATTCGGCCGCTGGCGTGGCCAGGGGAGCGGGCGAGGCGCCGGCGAAGCCGCGAACGAAGCCAAGCCGCAAGGCGCGGCCGGGGCGCTTGTGAAGGATGTCACCACGGCGAGCTTTGGCGCCGATGTCATCGCGGAATCGGCGCGTCAGCCGGTGCTAGTGGACTTTTGGGCGTCCTGGTGCGAACCCTGCAAGCAGCTGGCGCCGGTGCTCGAAAAAATCGTCAAGGCGGCGGGCGGCAAGGTCAAGCTCGTCAGGATGAATATCGACGAGCATCCGGAAATTCCTGGCCGGCTAGGGGTTCGTTCGATCCCCGCCGTCTTCGCCTTTCAGCGCGGCCAGCCAGTCGACGGTTTTATGGGCGCCTTGCCGGAATCCCAGGTTAAAGGCTTCGTCGAGCGGCTGGTTGGCCCGCTCGACGACGATGCCGATCGCCTGGCCGAAGCCGAGGCCTTGCTCGCCGCCGGCGACGCCGAGGGAGCGGCGGACCTCTATGCCGCGATTATCGCCGAGAACCCCGGCGATCCCGCGGCCGTGGCCGGGTTGGCGAAGCTCTTTATTTCCGCCGGCGAGCTCGAACGCGCCGGGACCGTACTGGCCTCGGTTGCCGCGGGCGGCGAGCGCGACAACGCGATCGTTGCCGCCAGAGCGGCGCTCGACCTCGCCCGGCAAGCCGCCGCCGTCGGCGATGCTTCCGAGCTTATACGAAAAATCGCGGCGAATTCCGGCGACCTTCAGGCCCGGTTCGATTTCGCCATCCTCCTCAATGCCCAGAACCGGCGCGAGGAGGCGGCCGCCGAGCTCATTGAAATCATCAAAACCGACCGGGCCTGGAACGACGATGGCGCGCGCAAGCAATTGCTGCAATTTTTCGACGCCTGTGGTGCGGTCGATCCGGCAACGATCAGCGCCCGGCGAAAGCTCTCTGTGCTGCTTTTTTCTTGAAGGCGGGCAAACTCGCGCCCCGCCCCCGCGGAGTTTGCGCTGGGACCCCATTTGACCGCAAATTTCCGGCCTATCTCGCGGTACTGCAACGCTTCATGGCTATGCGTCAATCCAGCTTTCCGAACAACTCCAAGGATGTCTTGACCAAACGAAGGGCTATGCCGAGCGGAAGCAGAAGCAGCGCTATCCAAGG
>DATARJ010000272.1:0-2904 GCA_036264205.1 Methylocella sp. | reverse complement strand
AAGAGTCCGCCCAAACGACAATTTTCGCGCCTTGCAAGCGTCTTTTTCTCCCGGCCGTCAATCGTACCAAAATGTTTCACGTGAAACATTTTGGTACAATTGCGCGAAACGTATAGAGTCCTCGCTCAAGTTAAGGCGCGCGCGTAAAAATGTCCTGTTTTCTCACCGCCAATCCGGCCGAGGTGGCGGAATGTGTCGGCGAGGCAGCGGCAACGCGCACGCCGCTCTCGATCACCGGTCTCGGATCGAAGGCGGCGCTTGGCAGGCCGACGAAAAACGCGGGCCGCCTCGATCTCTCCCGCCTCAACGGCGTCACCTTTTACGAGCCCGACGAGCTCGTTTTCTCGGCGCTTGCCGGAACCCCCATCGAGACCATCGAGACGATGCTCGCCAAAAACGGGCAAGAGCTTGCCTTCGAGCCGATGTCCTTTGCGGCGCTTTATGGCACCGGGAGCGGAACGATCGGCGGCGCAATCATGGCCAATCTCTCCGGCCCGCGCCGGATCAAGGCGGGCGCGGCGCGGGATTTTGTCTTGGGCGTCAAGGCGGTCTCCGGCCGCGGCGAAGCCTTTAAGGCTGGCGGCCGGGTCGTGAAAAACGTGACCGGCTATGATCTGTCGCGCGGCCTCGCCGGGTCCTTCGGAACCCTCGCCGTGGCAACTGAAATCACCTTGAAAGTGCTTCCGCGCGGGGAAACCTCGGCGACATTGCTGCTTATCGGGCTCGATCCGGGCCCAGCCGTAAAGGCGCTGTGCGCCGCGATGGGCGCGCCGGCCGATGTTTCCGGCGCCGCGCATTTGCCGCCGTACGCGGCAAAGACACAAGGGTATTCGACCTCGATCACGGCGTTGCGCCTCGAAGGCTTCGCGCCCTCCGTCGCCGGACGCCTCGACCGGCTCGAAGTGATGCTGAAAGATTTTGCGCCAATCGCTCGTCTCGACGCGCCTCACTCGCAGCAGCTTTGGCGGGCCATCCGCGATGTCGAGCCGCTCGCCTATCCACGCGAAAAAATCATCTGGAAAATTTCCGTTGCTCCAACCGCCGGACCGAAAATCGCCGAGACGGTTTTCGGCGCGCATACTGCCGAAGCCCTGTTCGATTGGTCGGGCGGCTTGGTTTGGCTCGCGCTCGATCCTTGCCCCGGCGCGGCGGCGGGCCTCATTCGTCAAGCAGTTTGGGAACATGGCGGCGGGCACGCGACCTTGATCCGCGCGCCGGCGGAGGCCCGCGCGACAGTCCCGGTGTTCGAGCCGCAGCCGCAAGGGCTCGCCGCTTTGTCGCGGCGGCTAAAGGCGGCGTTCGATCCTTATGCTATTTTGGAGCCGTGCCGCATGTGGGCGGAATTTTGAGATGCAGACGAATTTTTCCCCAGTGCAGCTCGAAAACCCGGCGACGGCGGAGGCCGAGAAAATCCTCCGCGCCTGCGTCCATTGCGGCTTTTGCAACGCGACCTGCCCGACCTTCGTGCTGCTTGGCGACGAACTCGATTCGCCGCGCGGACGCATCTATCTCATCAAAGATATGCTCGAACAGAACCGCTCCGCCGATGCGCTGACCGTCAAGCACATCGACCGCTGCCTTTCCTGCCTCGCCTGCATGACGACCTGCCCATCGGGAGTGAACTATATGCATCTCGTCGATGGGGCGAGAAGCCACATTGAGAAGACCTATCGAAGGCCGTTCGCGGACCGGCTGTTCCGGGCCTTTCTCGGCGCCGTTCTCCCCTATCCGAATCGTTTCCGCGTTGCGCTTGCCGCCGCGCCCTTGGCCAGGTCCCTTAACGCTCTTTATCCGCGTTTTGGCCGGACAGGGCGGCGCCTAGTCGCAATGCTGCGCCTCGCGCCGGGCCGCACACAACCCGCCTATTCGCGCCCGAGTGTGACCGCCCCGGCCGTAGCGCCGGTTGCCCGGGTGGCCCTTCATGGCGGCTGCGTGCAGCAGGTGTTGCGGCCGAGCATCAACGACTCAGCGGCCCGCTTCCTGACTAGATTCGGGATAAAAACCGTGCTTGCCAAGGGCGAAGCCTGCTGCGGCGCGCTGCTTCACCATTTGGGCAAGGAAGCGGGCGCCCTTGC
This sequence comes from Methylocella sp., assembly GCA_036264205.1. Taxonomy (GTDB): domain Bacteria; phylum Pseudomonadota; class Alphaproteobacteria; order Rhizobiales; family Beijerinckiaceae; genus Methylocapsa. Next base: position 829 of record DATARJ010000272.1, on the reverse strand, counting down.
GCAGGCGCGGGCCAACATCGATGTCTGGAGCAGGGAAATCGAGCGGCATGGACTCGATGCGATTTTGGTCACGGCATCGGGCTGTGGCACCATGATCAAGGATTATGGATTTTTGCTGCGCGGCGATCCGGCCTATGCGGCAAAGGCGGCGCACGTTTCCGCGCTTGCCAAGGATGTGACGGAATTTCTTGGCACGCTCGATCTGCCGAAGCCGGCGAACCCTTCCGGCCTAACGGTCGCGTATCATTCCGCCTGCTCGATGCAGCATGGCCAAAAGATCGATGCCTTGCCAAGGCGGCTCTTGGCGCAAGCAGGTTTTGAGGTCCGCGACATTCCCGAAGGGCATTTGTGCTGCGGTTCGGCGGGAACCTATAATATTTTGGAGCCGGAGATTGCCGCGCGGCTGCACGACCGAAAGATCGCGAATATCGTGCAAACCTCGCCCGATCTCGTCGCCACCGGCAACATCGGTTGCATCGCGCAGATCGCGAGCGGCACATCGATCCCGGTGCTCCATACGATCGAGCTTCTCGACTTCGCCCATGGCGGGCCACCGCCGGATGGCCTCCCGAGCTGAACGTCATTTCCGCTCTGCCACTGTTCTTGACCAACGTGACAATCCTCAATAGCATCTATCCAACTCCAGTAGAGGTCGAATATGCGCCAGTTGCCTCAGGCTCTTGGATTAGCTTCCGTGCTTGTGCTCGCTTCCCTGCACGAAGCGTCGGCTTTCAGTGCACGCTTCTCATGGTCGGGGATCAAAGCTTGCGGCAGAACTTCGCCTGCCTTCACGATCGAGGATGTGCCAAAGGAAACCGAAAGCCTGCGC
>DATARJ010000263.1:0-3426 GCA_036264205.1 Methylocella sp. | reverse complement strand
CCAAGGCCTATCCGCGCAGAAACGCAGGTCGTAGTCTAACCGCCATCCCTCCGACATCGCCGAATTGCCCCGCACCGAGGAGACGCGCATCTGTAGCCTCGATCAGATCGCCAGCTAACGCGTTGCCGGCGCTCGCCGTTTTGAGCCGGGTCACCAACGGCAAGCGTGAAACTCCGCGGGAGCCGGCCAAAGACGGCGTTGACTTATGGTCGGAAATAACCAAGCTTCTCGTTCGTTCAGGAATAAATCGACCGCTTCGCCCCGGCGGTCGCCTAGCCCCAAGGAAATTTGCATGAAGTCGCAAAAGCGAGCGGGGTTGGATGAAGAGAGCCGGCGGCTCCTCGACGAGATGGTTCAAAATCGCCTTGATGCCCAGGCAGGCGGTGACAAGACGCAATTTGTGCGGGCGCCGACCCCACCATCTCCGAACGGCGTGACGGACTTTCAAAATCTGGCTGGGTATCGCGAACTTAAACTTCAGCGATCTATGGCGGCGGTGGTTGGCCTCGACAATCCCTATTTTCGCCTCCATGAAACCGCTGCCGGCGCGACGACCCTCATAGGCGGGCGGCAATTCATCAATTATTCGTCGTATGATTATCTTGGCCTCAACCATCATCCGGAGGTCCGCGAAGCCGCGCATGCCGCCGTTGACGCATTCGGCACCTCGGCATCCGCGAGCCGGCTCGTCGCCGGCGAACGGCCGGGACACCGGGCACTCGAGGGGGCCTTGGCGCAACATTATGGGCAGGAAGATTGCGTTGTTTTTGTCAGCGGTCACGCAACCAATGTTTCGACCATCGGCGCCATTCTCGGGCCGAAGGATTTGATCGTCCACGAAAGCCTTGCCCACAACAGCATCCTGGTCGGCGCGACACTATCCCGCGCCGAGCGGCGTTCGTTTCCGCACCGCGATTTCATGGCGCTAGATTTGCTGCTGACGTCGATCCGGCGCCGGTTCGAGCGCGTGTTGATCGTCGTTGAAGGCCTCTACAGCATGGACGGCGATATTCCCGATTTGCCAATGCTCGTTGAGATAAAGCGACGGCATAACGCCTGGCTGATGGTTGACGACGCGCATGGTCTCGGGGTGCTTGGCCCGAAGGGATACGGTTTGTTCGATCACTCCGGCACGGATCCGCGCGATGTGGATATCTGGATGGGGACGCTTTCGAAGACGCTTGCCGGATGTGGCGGTTTCATTGCCGGTCCTACCGCGCTCGTGGAATATCTAAAATGCATGTCGGGCGGGTTCGTCTATTCGGTCGGCCTTTCGCCGCCGCTGGCGGCGGCCGCCTCGGCGGCCCTTGCCATCCTGCATCGCGAACCCGGCCGGGTCGAAAGATTGCGCCGTGTCAGCCGCTTGTTTTTCGATGCTGCCAAGACACGAGGATGGAATACGGGAACGAGCGCCGGTTTCGCGATTATTCCCATTATGGCCGGCAATTCGGTTTTTGCCGTGGCTCTAAGCCAAGGACTTTTTGAGCGCGGCATCAATGTGCAGCCCATTATTCATCCGGCGGTTCCCGAGCGCGCCGCGCGGTTGCGTTTCTTTCTTACCTCCGAGCATCGCGCCGAACAGATAGATGAAACAATTGAAGCGATCGAGGACGCAATGAAAGAAGTCAATGCGAACCCGTCCCTGCAAAACATACCGGGATTTCCGCAAGGCGGTCAGGCATGACCGCACTGTTGGTGCGGAAGGTTCTATGCCCGGCCGACGTCTCCGCTTTCATGGCAGCCGGAAAACGCGCTCAGAGCGGCAATTCGCGCTGGATCGAGCCGCTTCACAACGAGACGTTCAAGGTGTTCGACAAGAAGCGGTCGCCCTTGACGCTTGAAAATGAAATTCAGCCTTTTGTCGCTTTTCTCGACGGCCAGCCGGCGGGGCGGATCGTGGCGGTGGTCAACCGGGCGCATCTCGAAAAATACCGCGACTCCTGCGGGCATTTTGGCACGATCGACGCAATCGATGACGGCGAGGTGTTCGCCGCCCTCCTTCAACATGCGGCCGGTTTTTTACGCGCGCGCGGACTGCGCCGCATGCGCGGTCCTTTCAGTCTGTCGATCAATCATGAAGCCGGACTTCTCGTCAATGGATTTGAGCAGCCTCATGTCGTACGCACGAACCATGCTCCGCCTCATTACGGCCGCCACATGGAGGCGCTCGGGTTTCGCAAAGCCATGGATTTATTCGCGTATGTCTGCCAGATAGCGGAGTCGGATTTTCCCGGACGCGTAGCCAAAACCGCAAACCGGTTCGATTCCGCCAAGGAGATCCAAACCTATGGTCTGTCCCTCACGCAGTGGCCAACGGAATTTTCCCGGGTGCTGCGGCTCTACAACGACGCCTGGAAGAACAATTGGAGTTCGGTTCCAGTCAGCAACGCGGAGGCCAGACTGATCGCGGATCTTACCCTGCCCGTCGCCAAGCCATCCTGGATCAGAATTGCCCAATGGAGGGGCGAGGATATCGCGGTTGTATCGCAAATACCAGACGTTAATGAAGCGCTCGTTGGGCTCGGCGGGAAGCTGTGGCCGTCCGGCTGGGCGCGCCTGCTGTGGCGAATTCATGGCCGCGGGACGCGGATGACGCGGATCCCGATGATCGGCATCGCCAGCCGCTGGCGGGGAACCCGCATCGGTTCGATGGCTGTTTCGCTGCTGCTTGCCGAAGCGATTGCCAAGGCGCGCGGTGCTGGGATCGAAGCGACCGAGATCAGCTGGATGCTCGAAACCAATTGCGCAATGATCAATCTCGCGCGAAGCTTGCCGGCCTATCATAGCCGCACATTCCGCGTTTACGAGCGCGAACTCTAAGCCCGGGTACGCTTATGAACCGGTTCCATTTGTGGGAATGACACGGTAGTGTCTCGCCGACGGCCCCGGCAACTCTGATATTGGGGCCGGAAAACTCGATAGGCCTTACGTCCATGCAATACGGCCGCTCAGCCTCCCTCAGCGCGGCAGCCTTGCGGTTAGCTTCTGGTAAAGCGGGTTTTCCGCCGAGAATATATACTCGTGCGTCGCGACGCAGACATGGGTCGCCCCTTGCGCGATCAGCCAATCGGCAAGCGGCGCGGCCTTGCCTTTTGGGCAGTGGAAAATCAGGCGCCCATCGGCGGCGTGGACGCGCGCGCGAGCAGAAAACGCTGCCTTCGCTTCTAGGAGCAAATCGTCGTCCAACTTCACAACGAACGCCGAGACCTCGCGCGTGGTCCGCGCCTCCTCTTCCGCCGCGATGCGCGAGAGAATGATGCGGGCGGTTTCGCGGGGACCAAGACTCCAATCAGCGCCAACCGACGCCACGAGATTGGCCTGGGAGCGCAAAATCGTGCCGTCGTCGAGAATTTTGAGCGCGTTGGCGAGAAGCGTCGCGCCGGTCGTCGTGATATCGACGATGAGCTCGGCCTTGCCCGCCGCCGG
>DATARJ010000325.1:0-5211 GCA_036264205.1 Methylocella sp. | reverse complement strand
CGCCGGAACATCGCATCGCCGCCGCCACGCGCCGCGCGGTGCTCATGCGCTTTGCGCACGCGGCGGCGCACCGGCTCCATCGCTTGAGCGACCCCGACTTGCTCGCGGGGGGCGATTAACGCGCGTCGCGCGCAGCGCAACTTTTTTGAGGACACGCGCCGCGTTACCGCGCTGCGTGGCGTGCAGTGCCGCGTTCCGCCAATAGCCGCGCGATCGCGGCGCGCAGCTCGGCAACGCCTTCGCCGCTGCGCGACGAGGTGAAGATCGCCTCCGGAAACGCGGCGGGACGTTTGTTGACGAGGGCGAGCGTGGCGGCGAGGCGGCCTTCCCGCTCGGCGGCTTTCACTTCGTCCTGCTTCGTCAAGACGATCTGATAGGACACCGCGGATCGATCGAGAAAATCCAGCATCTCAATGTCGATCGGTTTTGCGCCATGACGGCCATCGATGAGAAGAAACAGCCGCAACAACGACGCCCGGCCACGCAAGAAATCCCCCACCAGCCGGGTCCAGGACGCGGTCTTTTCCTTCGATGCCGCCGCATGGCCATAGCCGGGCATGTCGATCAGGCGCAATGTCGCGGTTGCTTCGTCGCCGCCAAGCACGAAAAAATGAAGTTCGCGCGTGCACCCCGGCGTATGCGACGTCCGCGCCAGCGTTTTGCGATTGGTCAACGCATTGAGAAGCGAGGATTTTCCCACGTTGGACCGGCCAGCGAAGGCGACCTCCGGCGGGCCGGGCGGCGGCAATTGGGCGGCGTCCGCCGCTGCCCATAGAAACGCACATTCCCCTCCGAAAAGCTTGCGTCCCAATTCCGCAAAGTCAGGCGGGACACATGCTAACTCCTTCACGGCCGGCGAGCGCGCCAACTCAGGTTGTCGCTTTCTTGCGGAAGATGCCGGTCAAATTGTTCCAGAGTTCGATCTTGACGCCGGCCCGCTTCATGATCACCGTCTGTTGAATGACCGACAAAATATTGCTCCAGGCCCAATAGATAACAAAACCAGAGGCGAAGCTGCCAAGGGTGAAGGTGAAGATAACCGGCATCCAGGTGAACACCTGCTTTTGCATCGGATCGGTCGGTTCCGGATTCACTTTCATCTGAATGAACATTGTTATTCCCATGATGAGCGGCCAAAAGCCGATCGCAAGCCAAGGGCCGAACACCGGTATCTGAGTCGGATCGAAGGGAATGAGACCGAACAGGTTGAAGACATTCGTTGGGTCGGGCGCCGACAAATCCTTGATCCAGCCGAAAAACGGCGCGTGCCGCATCTCGATCGTGACGACGAGCGCATAATAGAGCGAGAGGAAAACCGGAAGCTGAAACAGCACCGGCAGGCAGCCCGACAAGGGATTGATCCCCTCGCGCTTGTAAAGCGCCATGATTTCCGCCTGCTGCTTGGGCTTGTCGTCGGGAAAGCGGTCTTTGATCGCGATGATTTGCGGCTGCACTGTCTTCATCTTGGCCATCGCCCTAAAGCTATAGTTGGCCAACGGGAACACGGCTGCCCTGACCAGAACCGTGATGCACAGGATCGTGACGCCGAAATTGCCAACAAACTTGTAAATAAAATCGATCAGCCGGAACATCGGCTTGACAATAAAATATAACTTGCCCCAGTCGATCAGGCGATCGAACCTCTCGATCCCCAAATCGGCCTGATATTTGTCGAGCGTAGCGGACTCCTTGGCGCCGGCGAAAACCCTGGTCGTGAATTCGCTCGAAGCGCCCGGCGCAAGCGTCCTTCCTTCCGTTCCGGCAAAACCCGCCTGATAAATCACGGGAGCGCCGCCGGATCCGGAAAAACTTGCCATGACTGCCGTACTCCGATCGGGGATGACAGCCGCGGCCCAATATTTCTCGGTGATGGCGAGCCAGCCTCCGGTGCCCGAAAAACGCTTTTCGGCATGATCCTCCTTTTCGATCTTGTCGTATTTGATTTGCTCCACGCCGGATTCGCCGCCAATCACCCCTACAAACCCTTCGTGCACTCTGTAAAAGCCAACGGCCACGGGCCAACCATGGCGCTTGACGAATGCATAGGGGTGCAGCGTAACTGCCTGCGTAGACTTGTTCTCGACGCTGTCGGTCACCGTAAACATGTAACCGTCATCCACCGCGATTTTGCGGTGAAACACGAGGCCCTGGCCGTTGTCGCAGGTGAGCGTCACGGGCGATGTTTCCGTCAGCGTATCATGATCGGCTTGCCACAAGGTATCGGGCCCGGGCAGAACAAGATTTGCGCCAGGATCGGCGAGGAAGCCCGCCTCGGCGTAATAAGGCGACGGCGAACCCGCGGGCGAGAGCAAAACTATGTTCGGACTGTTGGGGTCGACCGTCTCGCGGTAGGCCTTAAACGACACGTCGTCGATGCGTCCGCCCTTGAGCGCGATCGATCCGTAGATCGCGGGCGCGTCGAGTTTGACCCTGGGGCTTTCGGCCAAGGCATCGGCTCGGCTCCTTTGCGGCGTCGATGGCTCGGCCAATCCCGGCGCGGTCGAATTCGATGCTTGCGAACGCGGGGCTTGGGAATTGCCCGCTTGCGGCCCCGGCTGCACGCTAGGGACTACGCGCGCATGCATTTCAGCTTGAGTCTGCCTCTCCTTGTCGAGATGCGGCCGGTTATAAAACGCGTCCCACCCAAGAACGACGAGCAGCGACAGGCAAGTCGCTAGCATGATGTTTCTGGTTTCCTGGGTCATCCCTTGGGTGTCCTGCCTCTTTCACTCTGGCGCCGTGCTTCGCCAGGTTCGCCGGCGGCGCGGCCCTCGCGGTCATTATCCTTGCGGATGGGGGCCTGGTTTTTCCGGATCTTCCCGAGTGCCCGAATAAGCTCCCCCTGCAAGTCCCGGAAAGGCATGCCGAGCGCCTCGGGCCGCCCGAGGATTACATAATCATGGCCTGGCCGCGCCGGAAGAGGGTCGAGCAGGCGCAGCGCTTCCTTGAGACGGCGGCGGATCCGGTTGCGCTTGACCGCGCCGCCCGACTGTTTGGTTACGGTGAAACCAAACCGCGGCGCTGCCTCAAGACAAGGGAGAACGCCCACTGGTTTGCCGGTTTGATCCGCCGGGTCGTCCGGTGCGGGCCCGTCCATCATTTCGGACCGGATCGGACGCGGCGCCGCTTGCAATGTCAGCCCCCGCGCGACAAACCGCATTCCCTTCGCCGCGCGCAGGAAGTCAGCCCTTCGTCTCAGCCGTTCCGGCGCCGCCACGGCGTTTCCACGCGGTTGGTCCAAGGGCTTTGCCGGGAATCTTGATAAGCATGCGGGCGCGGCTTGAGCGCCGCGCGCGGCGCGAGGCTTTCGCATGGAGTTAAATTCCCCCGGTGTAAATGACCGCCAATTTTTTCACGCCACTCTTGCGGCGAATGCTTGCCGGACGGCCGGTTTAAGGAACCGCCCCGTCCTGCACGCACTGATCCCTCGCTAATAGAAAATTGTGAAGCGAAGCGGACACGCCGGGAAACCACTGGATCGAGAACCTTGAGTTTTCCGGTGCTTCATGGAAACATCGAAAGATACAAGAACCTCTTGTCGCAGGATCTCACGCCGAAAGCCGTTTGCGGCCGCGCGCGCGCCGCGCCGCGATAACCTTGCGGCCACCCACGGTTGCCATCCGGGCACGAAACCCATGCCGGCGTTTGCGCACAATTTTGCTCGGCTGATAGGTCCGCTTCACCGCGCCGCTCCAACGTGGTCCAAATGACGCAAAAACAACCCGCCCCGGTAAGGGTCAAAACGTTGAGGCCAAGCCGGCGTGGCGATCCCTTCCGCCAAACGGAGGCGGCGCGGCGAGACAAGTGCACCATCAAGCCTGCGATTTCGCCCCTTATAAAGGGAACCCGCAAACCAAGTCAATTCGGCTAGACAAGGCTAAGGGAGATGGCGCCGGCAACCCGGCGTAATCTTGCCTAGGTCCTTTAATTCCGCATTCATTTTTCCGCAAACCCGGGGCTACTTTCCGGCAGTGACGCAGAGAACGGAAACTAGCCTCCACACGGGCGCGGGCCGAACCACAACAAAATCATGCCCTGGCCCGCAACGTGCAAGAAAGCATCCATCAAACCCATGGAGCTTCGTTGAGCCGGGATCTGCGCATTGCCGTCATCGACCAGAATCCGTTGCGCGCCGCCATCATCGAGGAAGGCTTGCGCGCGGCCGGGCACACGAGCGTCGTGCGGATCGACGACACGGCGGAGTTGCTTGACCGGATCCGGGCGATCGATCCCGACGTCATCCTCATCGATCTCGAAAGTCCGAGCCGCGACGTTCTCGAACAAATGTTCAAGGTGAGCCGTTCGGTCGCGCGGCCCGTCGCCATGTTCGTCGACCGGTCCGACGCTGCAACGATCGACGCCGCGATCGACGCCGGAGTCTCCGCCTATATCGTCGACGGCCTCCGCAAGGACCGCATAAAGACGATTCTCGATATGACAATCAGCCGTTTCAATGCCTTCGCCAAGCTCAAGAAAGAGCTGGAAACGGCGAAGTCGCGGCTCGATGACCGCAAGGCAATCGACCGCGCCAAGGCGCTAGTCATGCGTGCCAAGGCTATTCCGGAGGAACAGGCCTATGCCCTGATGCGCCATGTCGCGATGAACGAAAATAAGAAGATCGCCGACGTTGCCCGTTCCATCATCACCGCCGCGGAGCTGTTGCGATGACAAAGAGGCTGCGCGTCGGATATGTGCCGCTGACCGACGCGGCACTGCTTCACGTGGCGAAAGCCCAGCATTTCGCCGCCGCGCGGGGCGTCGAGATGGAACTCGTCGCTGACTCCTCCTGGGCCAATATCCGCGACAAGCTCGTGGCGGGCCATTTCGATGCGGCGCACATGCTGGCGCCGGCCGCCATCGCGGTCGCGCTCGGGATTGATCAAATCGAGGCGCCGCTGGTGGCACCGGTGGCGCTCGGGCTCAACGGCAACGCCATCACGGTGTCGAAAGCGCTGTTCCAGACCTTGCGACAAGAAGCGCAAGGCGAGGTTGCCGATCCTCGCGTCACCGCCGAGGCGCTCGCCAGGATTGTGGCAAGGCGCCGCGAAACGGGGAAGGCCCCGTTGACATTCGGCCATGTGTTTCCTTTTTCCAGTCATCATTACCAATTGCGGCTATGGCTGCGGGCTGGCCGTCTTGACCCCAATGAGGATGTGAGACTCGTCGTGGTGCCGCCGCCGTTCATGGTCTGGACACTGCGCAAAGGCCAGT
>DATARJ010000164.1:0-5552 GCA_036264205.1 Methylocella sp. | reverse complement strand
TTCCTGCCTCATCGACCAACAAAATGGGGGACCGTTCTTCGCGGACCGGTTCCGGCAAACTCCGATGAGTCCGCCGTGGTGGCAGACGCCGGGTTCTGATTGATTATGAAACCGCGTGTGCCAGACTTATCGCGGTGGGGCGCCATCGAAGCGGGCGCAGTGCGCGCCGGGCATGCGCGCATATAGCGCTCACAATCGCTTGCATGTCAACGCCCCCGCGCTGTGTCGATTTGCGCAATCTTACATAATCGGCAGCACTCGCTTTGGGGGACACCCTGGCGACGAACTGCGAAGATTTTTGCAAGAACGGGCCCTCAGCGAGATCCGACGCGGCCGCTTTTTCGCAGCGCGACGCCCGTGCCGTCACCGGCGCGTCCACATCGAAAATGGGAATAGGAGAGGATGCAGGCATACAGTTCGTGCCCGGCACGCGCGCATATAGCGCTCACAATCGCTTGCATGTCAATGCCCCCGCGCGATGTTGATTTGCGCAATCTTACATGATCCACAATCCATTTGGGGTGCGAACCGGAGCGACGACGAAGCGGCCAACCACGTTCGGGATAGTACGTTGGTGGCGACCGTCGATGGTTCGGCAGCTCCCCCGTGCGTCGGCTGTCTTCTTAGCCGTCGCGCTGGCTTTCATTCGCCCGGCGCCTTGGCCTCGATCGCCAAAGCATGCACGCCGGCGGCGAATTCAGCCCGCAAGAGATGATTGATCGCGCGATGGCGCTCGACCAAGCTCTTGCCCTTGAAGGCTTCCGAAACTACTTTGACATGAAAGTGAGTTCCGCCGGCGCTCGCGGCCGCGCCGGGCCGCTTAATGGCATGAGCGTGGCCCGCGTGCTTGTGGGATTCGTCGATGACCTCGATGGAGTCGGGGGCAAGGGCGGCCTGTAATTTCGCCTTGATGTAATCGCCTGTTTCAGTGTCGCGTTGCACGTCCATGTCACGACAGCCTAACGTTAACGGCCGCCAAAGGCGGCTTTAATTTCAGTTTACCGTATCGAGTCGCTTGCGGCCACCCCAAAGACGTCCATAATGTTGGAGCGATGAATTTAAAATCCCGTCTCTTCGACCGCATCAGGGTTAAGTCCGAACCCAGTGAGGCGCCGCGCCCAGATCAGATTCGCTGCCAGCATCCGGGCTGCAGCGAAGCGGGAGAGTTCCGCGCGCCAATGGGCCGTTTTCGGGAGGGCCAATATTTTTGTTTCTGCCTCGACCATGTCCGTGAATACAATGCCACCTATAATTATTTCAACGGCATGAGCGCGGAAGCAATGGCCCTTTATCAGCGCGATGCCGTGGTTGGCCATCGCCCGACGTGGTCGATGGGCGTGAACCGAGGCGCCAAGAGTTTTCGCGAGAAGGGCGACAATCCGTCGCGCACGGGCGACCCTCTGGGGATGTTTCAAACGAACATCCGGCGCCATTCCAGCGAAGGGTCGCGCAAACCGCGTTACGGCTTGGCCGCCTTAAAAGCCCTGGACCAATTGGGTCTCGATGATAGCGTAGACATGGCCGTGATCAAGTCCCGGTATAAAGACTTGGTGAAACGCCTCCATCCCGACGCCAACGCGGGCGACCGGTCCAATGAAGACAAATTGCGCGAGATCATCCGCGCTTATAATTACCTCAAGTCGGTGAAGCATGTCTGATGCTTTCCGCCCGCGCAAATGTAGTTTTTGCCGGCGCTCATCGAACCGCTTGGAAGAACGCCCTTTCGGAAGACGATTGAATGATCGCCCGAAATATTGGCGCCGGGCCCGGCACGAAGGACGAATGCGGGCATGATAATGGATGAAAGCGCCGCGACCGGCGGCCTGCCCGACATGAAGATTTCGGTGCGCCAAGTGTTCGGTATCGACAGCGATATGGAAGCGCCTGCCTATTCATGCGCGGATCCGCATGTTCCAGACATCGACCCGGATTATCTCTTTGATCGCGATACCACCCTCGCCATTCTGGCGGGCTTTGCTAAGAATCGCCGGGTGATGATCGCCGGCTATCACGGAACCGGCAAATCGACCCATATCGAGCAGGTCGCGGCGCGGCTGAATTGGCCTTGCGTACGCATCAATCTCGACAGTCATGTCTCGCGCGTCGATCTCATCGGCAAGGACGCCATCGTCCTCAAGGACGGTCTGCAGGTGACCGAGTTCAAAGACGGCATCCTGCCTTGGGCGCTGCAAAACAACGTCGCACTTTGTTTCGATGAATATGACGCGGGCCGCCCCGACGTGATGTTCGTTATCCAACGCGTCCTAGAGGTGTCGGGCCGTCTCACCCTCCTTGATCAAAGCAGGGTGATAAGACCGCATCCCGCCTTCCGCCTGTTTTCGACAACAAATACGATCGGCCTTGGCGACACCTCCGGGCTTTATCATGGAACCCAGCAAATCAATCAGGGACAGATGGACCGCTGGTCGATCGTTGCGACCTTGAACTATCTGCCGCACGACAAGGAAGTCGATATCGTGCTTGCCAAGGCCAAGCGATTCCAGGCCACCAAGGACGGCCGCGACACGGTCAGCAAGATGGTTCGCGTCGCCGAGCTTACCCGCAACGCATTCATCGCGGGAGATCTTTCAACCGTGATGAGCCCGCGAACGGTGATCACTTGGGCCGAGAATACGGAAATATTCGGCGACGCCGGCTTTGCGTTCCGCCTGACCTTTCTCAACAAATGCGACGAATTGGAACGCACACTCGTCGCGGAATTCTATCAGCGCAGCTTCGGTAAGGAGCTGCCGGAGAGCGCGATAAATGTCGTGATGAGCTGAGGCGTGCCTCGGGCATCCTCCACCGTGGGATAAGATTTTAAAGAGCCGCTGCAGAAACGACCGTGATGAGTTCCAACAAGACGCGCGCAAAATTGCAAGCCCCGAATGAGCCGTTCAAGCGGGCGGTCGCCGGATGCATGCGCAGCCTGGCAAAAATGCCGGCGATAGAGGTCACTTTCACGGCCGAGCGGCCGAGTCTGGTTTGGACCGGCGCGAGTGCCAAGGCGGGGCTTCCGGAGCCGTCCCGCAGGCTCGACGCACGGGAAGCCGCGATCCTGCGCGGCCACGCCGATTCGATGGCGCTACGGCTAGCCTGCCACAACAAGGACCTACACCGGCGGCTAACCCCATCGGCACCCGCCGCGCGCGCGGTTTTCGATGCCGTAGAGCAGGCGCGCGTCGAGGCGATCGGGTCGCGCCGGATGCTGGGTGTCGCTGGCAATCTCGATGCGATGCTCGACGACCGCTTTCAGCGCGCCCGCTATGCCGATATCGCGGTCCGCGCCGAGGCACCGCTCGAAGACGCGCTCGCGATGATCGTGCGCGAGCGTTTGACTGGGCTCAAGCCGCCCAAGAATGCGCAAGTGATCGTCGATCTCTGGCGCCCGTGGGTCGAAGAACGCGCCGCCGCCGATCTCGACAAGCTTGGCCGGGAGATCGAGGATCAGCGGGCCTTCGCGATTGCCGTCCACAAGCTGTTGACGGCGCTCGAAATGATGGACGAAGGCGGCTTCGATACCAACCCGGAAGAGGACGAAGGTGACCCAGGCAAGCCGGATGGCGCCGAGAAAAACCAGCCCGAGGAAGGCGCGGAAGATCACCCCGGCGACGCGAGCCGGAGCGAAACAGCCGAGGCTTCCTCCGATCCTAAGGACGAACGCGAGATAGACGCCGCCGACGCGCCAACCGGCGAATCCAAGGGGGACGCCGAACTCAGCCCTTCCGGCGAAGGCGGCGATCCGAGCCGCCTGCCCTCACCCTCGCGGGCCGAACCCCGCGGCCCGGACTACAAGGCCTTCACCAAGAAATACGACGAGGTCGTCGCGGCGCAAGACCTCTGCGACGCCGAAGAACTCGAACGGCTGCGCTCCTATCTCGACAAGCAATTAAATAACCTTTCCTCAATTGTCGCGCGGCTTGCTAATCGTCTTCAGCGACGCCTGATGGCGCAGCAGAGCCGGTCCTGGGAGTTCGATCTCGACGAGGGCATCCTCGATCCAGCGAGGCTTCCGCGCATCGTCGTCGATCCGTGGCAGCCGCTCTCGTTCAAACGCGAGAAGGACACCGAGTTCCGCGATACGGTAGTGACGCTACTTATCGATAACTCCGGCTCGATGCGCGGGCGCCCGATCACCGTTGCTGCCACCTGCGCCGATATTTTGGCTCGCACGCTGGAGCGTTGCGGCGTCAAGGTCGAGATTCTAGGTTTTACGACCCGCGCCTGGAAGGGTGGCCAATCGCGCGAAGCCTGGCTGCAGGAAAGCAAGCCACCTTCGCCCGGCCGTCTCAACGACCTTCGCCACATCATTTACAAATCCGCCGATGCGCCTTGGCGGCGATCGCGCAAACATCTCGGGCTAATGATGCGCGAAGGTCTGCTCAAGGAAAACATCGACGGCGAGGCGCTCGATTGGGCCCACAAGCGGCTGCTCGCGCGAACCGAACAGCGCCGTATATTAATGATGATTTCCGACGGCGCGCCAGTCGACGATTCGACGCTCTCGGTCAATCCCGGCAATTATCTCGAAAAGCATTTGCGCCGCGTCATCGAGGAGATCGAGACGCGTTCGCCGGTCGAACTCATCGCGATCGGCATCGGCCATGACGTGACGCGCTACTATAGCCGCGCCGTGACGATCGTCGACGCGGAGGAACTCGGCGGCGCGATGACCGAAAAACTTGCCGAACTTTTTGAAGAAACGGCGTCGCCGGAGCGGGTGACGCTTCGTCGCGAAGCAGATTTTGCGCAACGCGCGGCCCCTCGTCCGTTGCACTGATATGCCGGCAAGTCCAGAGCGGCGGCCGACAGGGCCTCGGGGGCCCTAAAATGCAGCGCCCGGGATATTTTGGACTGGGACGTACACCGGATCGCCCGCAACGGCATTGACGCGCGAAACCCGGTGTGCGACCACCTGGCACCACTGCGATCGCGGGCGGTTAGCTCAGCTGGTAGAGCATCTCGTTTACACCGAGAGGGCCGGCGGTTCGAGTCCGTCACCGCCCACCAATGCGTGGCAAGCCGCGGTGGCCGGTGTCTTGCTGCACTTGCGCCCGGCGGCGGATGATGCTTCGCGTTACGCTTGACTTGGCCCCGCGCCTATCTTATCCGGCAGGCCTCCTGTGCGGCCCCATTGCGCCGCCGCGTCGCGGGGGAGTAGCTCAGTTGGTTAGAGCGCCGGCCTGTCACGCCGGAGGTCGCGGGTTCAAGTCCCGTCTCTCTCGCCAATCCCTTTCGCAAAAAGCTGTAAGCGGTTGATTTCCTTGTCAAGCATCCGCAAGTCCTGCCATGCCAGCATCTTGTGCGCCGGTTGGCGCAGAAGAAAGGCCGGGTGCAGCATGGCGAGCGCCCGGATTTCCGTGTCGCCTGCCGAATAGGCGAACCAGCGTCCGCGCATGCGCATGATACCCTCCTTGCCGCCAAGGAGAGTTTGTGCCGACGCCGCGCCGAGACACACTAGAATTTTAGGGTCCACCAGCTCGATTTGGCGCCGGGTGAAGGGCAGACAGGCCGCCGTTTCAAGCGGCGTCGGGGTGCGGTTTCCCGGCGGC
>DATARJ010000322.1:0-10200 GCA_036264205.1 Methylocella sp. | reverse complement strand
CACGGGGGAGCCGAGCAATTACACGCGCCATGTTCCAGTCAGCGACAGGCTGCCCGCGTCGGTTCTGAAGCTTCTCCGGCAGATCACCGGTGCCGTGATCGGCACTTCCAATACGCCGCCTCGCTTGCAGGTTTCCACCGCATATGGCGTTATCGCGCTCGAAGCCAAATGGCTCGTGCCTGCGGGTACGCTTCCGGAAGACGCCGCTAGGGATCCGAAAGGCTGCCTCATAGCGGTAACGATCGAATTGCGCGAACTCGCGATCGCCTATGCCGCCCGCGTGCTGCGCGAAAGCGGCGCGACGCCGGCGCAGACAAAAGTCGGAATTCACCTTGCCCTTGGCAAGACGAGGCCGGAGATTGCAGACGAACTCGGCCTCCAACGCTCCTCGGTCGCGGATCATTCCAAAAAGCTCTATCAGACTCTCGATGTTCACAATTCCACCGAACTCGGCACGAAAATCTGGCTGAACCCACATCAAGACCAGGCGCGTCAAGGAGCTATTCCGGCGCCGTATTCGAGAATGGGATTTGTTCGAGACAAGCTGCCCTATCGCTCTTCTGCCATCGCTGGCGACAGCCTGGATCAATAAAGCGGCGGCGGCGATAGTACGGTATGCGCGCCGCGGCGACGGCGGCGGCGAGGCCGCCTCCGAAAGCCAGTGGCAATGGTGCAGTCTGACTCGCGGCGTGGCTGAAACCATTCATCAATTTCGAATTGAACAGGAATTCCTCTCGACCGGGAAAAGCAGCGGGAAACGAAAATCACCGATGGCGGGCGAGCCGCGTTACGTTCCGCTCAAGCCCGGCGCGGTTTTGGGACCACGATGAAATTCACCCTCTCCTGGCTCAAGGATCATATCGAGACCGACGCCCTTCTCGACCAGATCGTAGCGACGTTGACCAAAATCGGTCTTGAGGTCGAGCACGTCGACGACAAAGTTTCCGCGCTCAAGGATTTCGTGATCGCCCGCGTCGTCGACGCGAAGCCGCACCCCAATGCCGGCCGCCTGCGGGTTTGTCTCGTCGATGCCGGGGGCGCCGCCCTGGTGCAGGTCGTGTGCGGCGCGCCCAATGCGAGGGCCGGCATGAAGTCGGTTTATGCCGCGCCAGGGGCTTATATTCCGGGCAAGAAGATCACGCTCGGCAAGGGTGTTATCCGTGGCGTCGAATCGAACGGCATGCTTTGTTCGGGCGCCGAACTCGAAGTGTCCGATGATCATGACGGCATTCTCGATCTGCCGGACGCGGCCCCGGTCGGCGCGGTTTATGCGCAATGGGCATCGCTCGATGACCCGCTCATCGAGATCGATCTCTTGCCCAACCGCCCCGATGCCGCGGGTATCAACGGAATTGCCCGCGACCTCGCGGCGGCGGGGCTCGGCAAACTGAAGAGCGAGGCGGTGGCGCCGGTCGAAGGCGGGTTTGCTTGTCCCATTGCGGTCCGGCTCGATTTCGCGCCACAGGATGCGCATCTCGCGCCCGCCTTCGCGCTGCGTCTCGTGAAAGGCGTCCGCAATGGGCACAGTCCCGATTGGATTCAGAGGCGGCTCAAGGCGATCGGGCTGCGGCCGATCAATGCGCTCGTCGATATCACCAATTATCTTACCTTCGACCGGGCCCGGCCGTTGCACGTCTTCGACGCAAACAAAGTGAGGGGAGAAATTACCGTCCGCCGCGCAACGCCGGGCGAGGAACTCACCGCGCTCGATGGCCGGACCTACCGGCTCGACGCGGACAATGTGGTTATCGCCGACGACGCGGGCGTCGAATCTCTGGCCGGGATCATGGGCGGCCAAGCCTCTGGCTGCGACGCGGCGACGACGGACGTGCTGATCGAATCGGCGCTTTGGGATCCCGCGAATATCGCACGCAGCGGACGCAGGCTCGGCATTCATTCGGACGCGCGCTACCGGTTCGAACGCGGCGTCGATCCGGCATTCTGCCTTCCTGGACTTGAGCTTGCGACGAGACTGGTGGTTGAACTGTGCGGCGGGGTTGTCTCGCAAATCACGCTTGCTGGGCGGATTCCGCGGCCCGGCCGGCGCATCATGTTTCCGTGGAGCGAGGTGAAGCGGCTGACCGGGCTCGAACTCGAGAGTTCGGAAATGGCCGGCATTCTCGAGAGCCTTGGGTTTGAGCTCGCCACTGTTGCCGGCACCGCCGGCGAAGTGGTCGTGAAGGTGCCATCGTTCCGGCCCGATGTCGAATGCCCGGCCGATCTCGTCGAGGAAATCGTGCGGATCGCGGGGCTCGATCGCGTTGCGCCGGTCCATATGCCCCGCGCGTACGGCCAACATGTGGCGGGACCCGTGCTGACGCCACTGCAAAAGCGGGTGCGGAGCGCCAAACGGGCGCTTGCCGCCAACGGCCTCGTCGAAGCGGTGACTTGGTCCTTTGTTTCGCGGCAGCGCGCGCTGAGGTTTGGCGGCGGCGCTTCTTCTCTCGCGCTCGCCAATCCGATTGCCCCGGAGCTTTCGGACATGCGGCCGAGTCTGCTGCCAGGTCTGATCGCGGCGGCGCAACGCAACGCCGACCGTGGCCATGGCGATGTCGGGCTTTTCGAGGTCGGGCAAATTTTCTTGAGTGACGATGCGGAAGGTCAGAAGATCGCGGCCAGCGCGATCCGGCGCGGCATGGCAAAAGAAAAAGGAACCGGGAGGCATTGGTCGATGCCGTCCGCCGGAGTCGATCTCTTCGATGCCAAGGCCGACGCTTTCGCTCTTCTTTCGGCGCTCGGCGTGCCGCCCCGCGGTTTGCAGCTCATTTCCGGCGGGCCGCCATGGTTTCACCCTGGCCGCTCGGCCACCCTCCAATTGGGGCCAAAAAATGTCGTTGGCGCGTTTGGCGAGATCCATCCGCGCAACCTCGAAGCCCTTGGCGCCGAGGGGACGGTCGTCGGTTTCGAGCTGCTTCTCAATGACATACCGGCGCCGAAATCACGGTCCACAAAGACCAAACCGAAGCTCGAACTTCCGGAGTTCATGCCCGTGCAACGCGACTTTGCCTTCCTGGCCGATCGAAACGTGAAGGCGGCCGACATCGTGAAGGCTGCCGCATCGGCCGAACGCGCGCTCGTCGCGGACGCCGGCGTCTTCGACGTCTATGAAGGGAAGGGCATACCCGAAGGGAAGAAATCGGTCGCTATATCCGTCACCTTGCAACCGCGCGAAAAAACCCTGACCGAGGCCGAGATCGACGCCGCAGCCGGCAAGATCGTCGCCGAGGTCGCGAAAAAAACCGGCGCGAGTCTAAGAGGATAAACCCATGCGATCCATTTTGACCGCCGTTTTCGCCGCTGCGTTGATCGTGGCTCCAGTTCAATCGAACGCCACCCCGCGCAGCATTGACGACTGCGAGAAAATTCAAGCGGCGGACGCCTACAATCAATGCCTGGCCGTGTTCGGTCCCCTCGCCCGCGGCCATGGCGCCGCCGGAGACGGCGAGAACGCGGATCGGCAGCACGCGGAAACAACACCAGGAAACGCCCATGCCGAAGTGGTCACGGTGACCGATTTGCATCACGGCCGCCGCCATGCGAGCAGGCACGGTTGGACGCAACATAGCTGGTCGAGTCATAGCTGGGCGAGACATGGCCATTGGCACAGAACCGGCGCCGCCGGGCATCGGCGTGGCAAAACCACACGCGTGGCGTTCAGCATCGTGTCAGGTCGCACGCGGCTACGCTAAGATCCACAGTCAATCTCGCTGGCATCACAATTAACACGTTCGTAATGCACAATTGCCACAGGACAGATTGAATTTCTTGCCGGCAACAGCGGTCGGCTGATCGTAATCGACCCCGTCAGACGGGGAAATCCGCGGGGATGCAAGGGAGGTTCAGCGAATTTCGTTTACGGCACTTTTAGCGGCGGCTCAGATCGATCTGCGGTAACGGGGAGCATCTTCGGGACCTCGACGGCGCCCGACCATGGCGTTGGCGTGCGCGGCAATACCTCGGGCGCGAGCTCGACTGGCGTGTTTGGTCAGGGCGACTTTGCCGGTGTCCAGGGGTTCACCACGGCGGCCAACGGCTTCGGCACCTCGGGCGTCGCAAGCGGCGCGGGCGGGCGCGCCCTCGAGCCATCTGCAGCAACGCGGTTGAGGAGCAGCAGAAGATCATCGAGCGGGAGGAAGGCGCATCGCCGCGCTTGAGCGTAAGCGCCCCGTTCATGTCATCGCTGTTTTTGGACGGGCTAGGCGCAGGCGCGGTTCTCGGACCGCTCGGCCTCGCCGCCATCCGCGGCCGCCGTGAGCGCTCAGGCTAGAATAGCGCCACGGGCGCAGGTAAGATAGAACGGCGCGGAGCCGTAACGTTAATGAGAGCGGTGTCGCGAGCCGTGCGATAGTCGATGGCGTTGATAGCGGAGCAAGCGTCAAAATGCTGTTCGTTCGTACGCGTCGAACTGGGCCGCCAGGAGACAGGGTCATGCGTCGTCGCCATGCGCGGCCTCATTGATATTTATGGTTTTCATGTTGGAAAAGTCGATCGCGACAGGTCTCTTGTCTCTCGCGGCCATTATCTGGAGTGTCTTTATCACATGCTCGAGCCTGCGATAGACTTCCTTGTAGTCCTCCGTCGTGGGGGATAAACCAAGGGGCTTCAGGCAATATTCTATGATTTCGCGCGGCCGGTCCAGTTTGTTCATTGTCATAGCTCCTTCGCTCACCGCTCTTTCGTCCTAATATAACTGTGTATTGAAAAATTAGCAAAAAACCGCAACCACGTCTTGAACGTTGCTAGGGTTGAGGTTGGACCTGCGCGGCCTGGCCGGAAGCCACCCAGGAAACCCTTCGAAATGCGCGCGCGCCGTTGGCAGGGCAGCAGCCGAGCGCCCATTTCTCCAAACCACGACGGCGGCGCAGGTTTACAACCAGCGCGCCCGTTTCGCGCTTTTCACCATCAAGCGGGACACCGCCCTTTAAAAACTGCATGGAGGACCGTCCCGCGGTCGGGGCAGGAGAAAAGGAATCGTTAACGAATACGCTCTTGGGTTTCTGGAACACTAACCTGAATGCGCGCCATGACTTTATCCACGAGCCGAGCCGGCAGGACGCGGGCGAGGCGCGCCAACAGATAGAGGGACCTTGGAAAAACAATAATCGCCTTGCCCCGTTCGAGGCCGCGTTGGATGAGGGTGGCGGCGTCAGCGGCGCTGATTTCGAGCGGCTTCAACGAGTCAATCCTGTCGTTCAATGGAGTCTTCACAAATCCGGGGATGACAAGACTGACGCGGACGCCTCGG
Organism: Methylocella sp.; assembly: GCA_036264205.1. Taxonomy (GTDB): domain Bacteria; phylum Pseudomonadota; class Alphaproteobacteria; order Rhizobiales; family Beijerinckiaceae; genus Methylocapsa. Next base: position 4,955 of record DATARJ010000322.1, on the reverse strand, counting down.
GCCTCGATACGGCCGCGCAACGATTCGCTATAAGCGTGGACCGCCGCCTTTGTCGCGCAATAGGAAGGCGTGTAGGGCAAGCCGCGTACGCCCGCGATCGAGCCAATGAATGCAATTTGTCCGGCTCCGCGCGCGCACATCGGCGCGATCAACGGTTCGACCGTGTTCAACACGCCGATAAAATTGATCCCGACGATGGCGCGAACCGGACGCGGGTCCTCAGTGATGTCTTGCGGCGCCAAGCCGGTCGTGATGCCCGCGTTAGCGACGACGAGGTCGAACGGCCGGCGCATGTCGGCGGCTTCGATCCAACGCGCCATCGCGTCTTGATCGCGCACGTCCAATTGGCCGATGCTGACTTCGGCCCCTTGCGCGCGGGCGGCGGCGGCGGTGTCCTCCAACCGTTCGCGGTCGCGCCCGATGAGCGACAGGGATACCCCATCGCGCGCGTAAACATACGCGAGCGCGCGGCCAATCCCGCTCGATGCCCCAGTAATGAGGATGGTTTTCGGCTGCATCTCAGCTAAGTGGACCGGAAATTTTGTACAAAACCGTTGCTTCTCCCAAAATCGCAAGATCGTTATTTTGCGCGCGCGCGATCAGCCGCAGGGTGAGCTCCGGTCTTGGAACATCGCGCCTGCGCACGACCCGGCCGGACACGCGGATGCCTTCACCGGCCAGCACCGGCCGCAGAAACTTGCCCGATAGCCGCGCGATGAAAAGATCGCGCCGCCACCGCACGATCAAAGGTTCGAAACAGGAGAGAATCAGCATTCCATGGACCGGCGGCCCGGGGAGCCCGGCCGCCCTGGCGGCACTGGGGTCGAGATGCAGAGGATTGTCGTCGCCGGAAACGGCCGCATAACGCGCGAGCGCTTCCCGCGCAAAGGGTCCGAAGCTTTGCCCACGGATTTCGTCCCCGACCCTTGGCCAATCCGGCGGCGCCGGCTCCATTCCGGCTTCAATCATGATGCCGGTTCCAAATTAAGCGGCACAATGCGCAGCACGGTTTCGAGCTGCGCGCAAATTTCCCCCTGGCCGCTCGAAACATCCATTTTTAAAGTCAACCGCGGCGGTTTTGCGGTGCGGCGCACCTCGACGGAAAGGACGTAATCGGCTTCGACTCGCAGCTCACGTTCGTAGGCAAAGCTTTGCGTCTCGTGAACTGGCAGAAAATCGCCGCCGATCAATTGCAAGATCAAGCCGCTGAGGGCTGGAAGCGCCATCCATCGGATCGGGAAGGTGAGAGGGACAAAGCCACCATTCCGAGCACCTCCTGTCTCGCGCAAAAATCCCGCAACCTCGCCTGCTCCGGTCCGGACCCGGATCGGCGGCAGACGAACCGGCGCATCCGCGCTTGGCTCCGGCGCCATCCCGTCCCGCGATTGCGCATGATCGTGCAGGGCGTTCATGCCGCGCACCGCACGACGAGACTGGCGTTAATGCCTCCAAAAGCGAAGGAATTGGTCAGCGCGGTCCGGATCGCCATGGGACGCGCTTCATTGGGCACCGCATCGACGGGGCATTTGGCGTCGGCCTCGCGCCAGTTGATGGTTGGCGGCGCGATATTTTCCCGCACCGCTCCGATCGTCACGACAAGTTCGAGCGCGCCGGCGGCGCCCAGGCCGTGCCCATGGATGGGTTTCGTCGACGAAACCGGGAGATTTGAAAGCCGATTGCCGAAGACAAGCCTCAGCGCCTCCGCTTCCGTGGCGTCATTGGCGGTCGTCCCCGTTCCATGCGCATTGACGTAATCGATTGCCTCGCCTTCTACCGCGGCGTCGGCCAACGCATTACGCATACATGCAGCCGCGCCTTGCGCGTCGGGACGCACGGGATCCTTGGCGTCGGCCGAGGTTCCGTAGCCCGCGATTTCGGCGAGCGCTTCGGCACCGCGGGCGAGGGCCAATTCCGCTTCTTCGAGAATAAACACAGCGGCACCTGCGCCAAGGACCATGCCGTTGCGGCCCTTGGAAAAAGGCCGGCAGACGTCCGGCGTGAGCACCCGCAGCGCTTCCCAAGCCAGCATCGCGCTATTGGTAACGCAGTCCTCGGTTCCGCCGACGATGGCACGATCTACGAACCCGAAACGGATGAGATGGGCGCCCATTCCGACCGCCTGGGTCGCCGAGGAACAGGCGCTCGCCACCGCGAAGCATGGCCCGGTTGATCCATAGCGGATGCTCGCCTGGGATGGACCGGCACTGGCGATATGACGCGGAATAGCCAACGGATCTGGGCGGCCCTGCTCCACTAACGTCAGATATAGAGCGTTTTCCATGGTATGCATGCCGCCAACGCCGGTTCCGATGATGGTCGCGGTGCGCGGACCCATGGGTTTTGCAAAGCCAAGCCCGGCCTGGGCGACGGCCTCGTCGGCGGCCACCAGCAAATATTGCGTAACCGGATCGCAGAGCGGCAGTTCGATTGCGCTGAGATAGGAGGCCGGATCGAAATTCTGGACTTGGGCGGCAATCCTGACGCGGCCGCGATAGGGACGCGCGAAGCGTGCCTCGCCGACACACGAACGTCCATCGCGCGCGGCCTGCCAGAGAGCCGGCGCGCCAATACCCGCGGCGGAGACAGCTCCCATGCCGGTGACGACGATTCGCCGCGCGCCGGCCATTCAGCTTTTTTCTTTGCCGATATACGCAGCGATGGCGTCGACCAAATCGCCGATGTTCCTAGCTTCGTGGAATGGGCCATCCATTGGAATATAGACGTCGAACTTGTCCTCGATGGCCGTCAAAATCATCACAATGTCGATCGATTTCAGATCAAGGCTTTCGATCGTCGCATCCAAGGTGGCTTTCTCGCGGTCAACCATTCCTTCCTTGACGATCACGTCGATGATCTGGTTGGCGAGTTCGGCATGATCAAGGGCCTTCGTTTCCACCGATTACTCCCTGTAATTGACCAATGGCAGCGTGCGTTGCGCGCGCTGGATGCGGATAGCCTGCCGCGACTGCAAGCAAGTCTACGCCGAACCCAACTAGCCAGCAATCCCGCCACGCAGCCCGATTGAACAACCCGCGCGCCGAAGCCTAGCGCGAGCGCAAAATATCCGAGCCGGAAGAATTGGTTAGACCAATCCGCGAGCGAAAGAAAGGCGTCTTATGGAATCGCGACGACCGGCGTCCCAACCTCGATGCGATGATAAAGGTCCACGACGTCCTCATTGTACATCCGGATGCAACCATAGGAAGCGGCCGTGCCGACGGATCTGCGCATGCTCGCGCTGGTGCCATGGATTGCGACTTCGGAGAGGTTCAGGGTGATTGCCGCGGCGCCCATGGGGTTGCGCGACGAGCCGCCGGGGATAACCCTCGACAGATTCGGGTGGTCTCGCAGCACGACCCAGGGCGCCGACCACGCGGGGGAGACGAATTTGCCTTGAACGAAGGTTGCGCCCTGCCAGGCCTTGCCGGCCCGGCCGACCGCGATCGGATAGCGCACGGCGGTCCCGGTGCCGGTTGTAAAATAGAGCCTGCGTTCGCTTTGCCTGATAACGATCGTTCCCGCAGGATAGCTGGGGGAAAACGCGACAAATTCGCGCGCATTCGCCTCTCCTGCCGCCGCCCAAACTGCCAAGCCCGCGAAAAAGGCGGTGCCAACCCGAATCTTCCCGACAATGCGGGCAAAGCGTACACTCCGCTTAACCATCGACGTGCCAATCGAATACTGAAGGAACCCCGTATGGGTTCAGTTAAGCCGAGCCTTGGTTCAACAATAACTAAGGTTACGTTCGATCGACGCGGGAATCTCCGGCGGTGGTTAAGATGTGGTTTCGAAGTGGCTTTCCGGTTACACCTCCTAAGCGTGTTCAATCGCCCCGGTTGCGGATCAGATCTTCGACAACGGCGGGGTCGGCCAGAGTCGAAATATCGCCGAGGTCATGAAATTCGCTTGCGGCGATCTTACGAAGGATTCGGCGCATGATCTTGCCGGAACGGGTTTTTGGCAATGCGGACGCGAACTGAACGAAATCTGGGCTGGCGATTGCCCCGATATCCTTGCGCACCCAGGCGACGAGCTCGGCACGGAGTTCCTCGCTCTGCTCGACCCCGATCATCAAGGTGACATAGGCATAGATGCCTTGGCCCTTGATATCGTGCGGATAGCCGACGATGGCGGCTTCCGCGACCTTTTCATGCGCGGCGAGGGAACTCTCCACCTCCGCGGTGCCGAGCCGATGACCGGAGACGTTTAGGACATCGTCGACCCTTCCCGTGATCCAATAATCGCCGTCGGCGTCGCGGCGGCAGCCATCCCCGGTGAAATATTTGCCGGGATAGACGGAAAAATAGCTCCGCACGAAGCGTTCGTGGTCGCCATAGATCGTGCGCATTTGGCCTGGCCACGAATCGGCCAAGACAAGATTGCCCGAGCAGGCGCCTTCGAGGGCGGCGCCATCGGCGTTCACCACCTGTGGCCGGATTCCGAAGAACGGCCGCGCCACCGAGCCGGGTTTCAAGTCCGTCGCGCCGGGCAGCGGCGAAATGAGGATGCCGCCGGTTTCGGTTTGCCACCAAGTGTCGACGATCGGGCATCGCGCGTCGCCCACGACATGGTAATACCATTCCCAGGCTTCCGGATTGATCGGCTCGCCGACCGTGCCCAGAAGCCGCAACGAGGTACGGCTCGTCGCCTTGACCGGCGCGTCGCCGGCGCGCATCAGAGCGCGGATCGCGGTCGGCGCGGTATAAAAAATATTGACCCGATGCTTGTCGACAACCTCCCAGAAGCGCGACGCGCTGGGGTAGGTAGGAATGCCTTCGAACATCACCGTCGTGGCGCCGTTGGCAAGCGGTCCGTAGACGATATAGCTGTGCCCTGTTACCCAGCCGACGTCGGCGGTGCACCAAAAAATATCGCCTTCGCGATAATCGAAAACGTATTGATGCGTCATCGCGGCGTAGACGAGGTAGCCCGCCGTTGTATGCACCACGCCCTTT
>DATARJ010000119.1:0-4025 GCA_036264205.1 Methylocella sp. | reverse complement strand
TCAATGTCCCGGCCAGGATGTAACGCATATGCATGCCCGCTGATTATTGGTGAATAATTCCAATGCACTTCAACCAGAGGCCATGTTGCGGCCGGTTCCTGCGCATTCGAGGGGGCATATTCCGCGCGAAGACTTGCCCGGAGCTGGCCCCATGCCGCATTCGTAGGAAATCGAAATGTTCCGCCGGAAGTTTGCCTGGTGCGGAGCCAACCAAAGAGCCCGGCAAAACCGTGCCGGCTTGCCAGCGCGATCTTGCTCAGGCGGCGAGATCGGCGACGACCGCGTCGAGCACCGGAAAGCCTTCCGCGCTGACCCTAATGCGCCCTCGCGGGGTATATTCGACCATGCCATCGGCGATGAGCGAGGCGACCCGCCGGGGATCGAGGCCGCGCCCCGCCATCGCTTGAAACGCGGCCGGTTCGATTCCTTCCGAAAGACGCAAGCCCATCAGCAGAAATTCGTCGCCCTGCTCCTCCGACGACAAATACTCGTCCTCGATCAAGGCATGGCCTTCGCTCTCGACGACGGTCAGCCACATTTCGGGATGGGGTTCCGTCGCTTGCGCGCGGCGGCCGTTTGCCGTCAAAATCCGGCCATGCGCGCCGGGCCCGACGCCGACATACTCGCCATACCGCCAATAGATGAGATTGTGCCGGCTCTCCGCGCCGGGACGCGCGTGATTGGAGATTTCATAAGCGGGAAGACCGGCCTTCGACGCGACCTCCTGCGTCACGTCCCACAGCGCGCGGGCGCGATCGTTATCGGGGAGGACCAGCTTGCCCGCCTCGCGTAAGCGCTCGAACATCGTGCCATGCTCGATCGTGAGCTGATAAAGCGACATGTGATCCCGCGCCCGGAGAATCGCTCGCTCCAATTCCTCCCGCCAGCCGGCTACCGTTTGGCCGGGCCGCGCATAAATGAGATCGAAGGAATAGCGCTCGAAGATGGACGCGGCAAGTTGCACCGCGCGCATTGCCTCCTCGGCTGTGTGGCCCCGGCCGAGCGCCTTTAAATCCGCGTCGTTCATCGCTTGGACCCCAAGCGAGACACGGTTGATGCCGGCCGAGCGGAAGCCGCGCAATCGCTCCGCCTCGACGCTGGTCGGATTGGCTTCGAGGGTAATCTCGGCATTTGGCGCCACCGGCCAATGCAAGGCGATCGCATCGAGGATGGCGGCGGTTGTTTGCGGCTTCATCAAGGATGGCGTGCCGCCGCCGAAAAAGATCGAGGCCACGGTGCGGCCTTGCGTCAACGCCGCGCGGTGCGCGAGTTCGGCCTTGAAGGCCTCGACAAAACGGGCCTCGTCGACCGGCTTCGCGCGCACATGGCTGTTGAAATCGCAATAGGGACATTTGGAGAGGCAAAACGGCCAATGCACGTAGACCCCGAAGCCTGGGCCGGCGGCGATGTTGGTTTGCAAGGACATCTTCATTTCGCTCACGCCATCCCGGAGCATCCGCCGGAAGCACAGGCTCTCGGCAGCATCGCGGATTAATCCGCGCGGTCAAAGTCGCGTCCCATTCGCGGGCCAACTCGGCCTACGTTGATCGAATTTCGAACCGGCGCCATAGAGGCAGATTCGTCGCGATTTGTTAAGAATGGGTACACCACGTCTGCTTAAGTTCGGAAAGTGCACAGTTTGGAAAGTATCGCGTTGATCCCGGCAAATATGCGTTAAAGGTGGGAATTGAGTTATCTTGAACCGCCGCCAATGCCGGCGCCCGTCATCGTCATGAAGGACGTTGGGGGCTTCGTCGCGGATTACCAGAGCCAAACCGCAATCTACCGGGCGTCGGAGCGCGAGGTCAAATTGCACGAGTGCCGCTCGGCTTGCACCATGGCGCTCAGCCTGCCCAACGTTTGCGTCTATCCAGGCAGCACGCTCAAATTTCATGTCGCCTACGATCCCCGCAATCACCAAACCAACCCCCAAGTCTCGCAACAATTATTTGATTCCTATCCGGCCGCCGTGCGGGCGCGGCTTGGAACCTTGACGCGCAATTACAAGGTCCTGAGCGGAAGCGAGCTGATCGAACTTGGGATCAGGGATTGCAATGAGCCCAAGACCAATGAGCCAAGGCCTATGGTCGCATCGGCCGCCGCCGGGAAGCCTCCGCCCGGCGCGGAAAAGCCTCTCCTCGCTGGCCTGATGGACAAAATGCTGTCGGTTTTTGGCGCCGGCGGGGCGGCGGGCGCCATGCATAATCGTGCGGGAGCTTCGTCGCGGCCGGCCGGGAAACCGGCGCTGGCCGAAGGTTTGCTGGCCGAAATACCGCTGCCACCGGCGCGGCCGGTTGAACTCATCCAGACGGCCGGCGCCATCGCCGCCCAAGCGCTAGGCCAGCTGCCTGGTGCAATGGGGCAACCCACGAGCGAACCGGCGTTCGCCAAGGCCGCAAGCCATTCCGCTGCCGGCACGCCGGCCACAAGATGCCGCGTTATCCGCCGTGCATAGGTTAGCTCGGATCATCTTGCCAAAAATCATTACCGGCGCGCAGCGCATTCTTCCGCCAGGCTTCAGTGCCTACGCGGACATGGACCGCTAGCTAAATTGCTTGGTGGCGCAGTAGGCGGATCATTGATCGCAGCTCCATCCGGGTCGCCTACGATCTCGCTTGGTGCTATCGGCACCGGGATTCTTATCGAAGCCGCAAAAATCAAGCTGGAAATATCGCGCAAGAAGTTTGAGGCTAGGGCGGCGCTGCGCGAGAATCCGGTATCCTATATTTTACATGCCGGCGAGACGCTCTCGCGATAGCGGTTGGAGGGAGTGTGAACGACGGCTCGCATAAGGCCCATTCTGGAACCTTATGCGATAGCCGCGATCGCTCACACGGCACGACACTTGGAAGTTGCTTGAAGCTTCCATTCCGCCGGGTTCAGGCACCTCATCAGGATTTGAGCCGGAACCGCTGCTCTCCCGTGGACAGAACGCTAAGGATCGAAAAAACCGGCGGGGATTTGCGCGGCGAGGTCACGGCCCGCGGTTTCTCCGAGCGATGCCGCCTCAGCCAACGGCCCGGACGCCGCCGTCTCGAAAAACCGCGAACCGTCGGGTTTCAGCACGATGGCGTGAAATATAACATTGCCTGCCTCGACCCGCGCATATGCGCCAATCGGCGTTTTGCAGGAGCCATCGAGAACCTTCAAAAAAGCGCGCTCCGCCGCAAGCGCCACGCCTGTCGCCGAATCGAGAACTGGCGCCAGGAAAGCCCGAGTGGCGTCATCGCCGGTCCGCGTGGTGATGGCAATCGCGCCCTGACCCGGCGCCGGAACAAATTCCCGCGCGTCGAGCACCGCCGTGGCCGCCGCCTCGAGACCCAGGCGCTTCAATCCGGCAAGCGCCAGCAGCGTTGCGGCGACCTCGCCCTTGGCGACTTTGGCGAGGCGCGTCTCGACATTGCCGCGCAACAGCGCGATCCGCACATCCGGCCGCAGCCGCCTGACCATGGCACCCCGCCGCAGCGAGGCGGTGCCGACAAGGCTTCCCGGCGAAAGTTTTAGCGGATGCGGCGCGTGCGGAGAAATCCATGCGTCGCGCACATCCGCGCGGGGAAGATAACCAGCGATCTCTATTCCCTCCGGCAAGAACGTTGGCAAATCCTTGGCCGAGTGCACGGCCATTTCAATATTGCCCTGAGCCAAGGCAAGGTCGAGCTCCTTGGTAAAAAGCCCCTTGCCGCCGGCTTCGCTCAATGGGAGATGAAGGATCGTGTCGCCGCTGGTTTTTATCGCGACGATCTCGATGGCATGCGGATCGAGGCCATGCGCCGCTTCGAGGCCAGCGACGAGTTCGCGCGCTTGGGCGAGCGCCAAGGGGCTGCCCCGCGTCCCAAGCCTGAACGGGAGAGCTTTGCTCGATCGCGATGCGGAGGAAGGAATCGGCCCATTTCCTTATTGGTTCGGATGGCACTATAGGTTGAAGAGTAGTGCGGCTGGCGGCGAATGCCAAATTTTGCCCGCCGGCGATCCAACCAAAAGGCTTTGAAAGAGAGCCATGCGCGTTCTCGGCATCGAGACAACCT
>DATARJ010000042.1:0-7149 GCA_036264205.1 Methylocella sp. | reverse complement strand
GTCTGCTCACTGCGCCCCGGCACGCGACCCAGCTTGCCGGGCGAGAACAAAGCGCGATCTTTCGCGCACGGCACAGTCCATAGCAAGAGCATCGGCAACCGATTCTGGCTCGTGCGCGACCCCGTCGGCGAGTGCCGAATTGCAAGCTTGCTCCACCATGTGGGCAATCTCGTGAAACGAAATCAGCCGGTTTAAGAAAGCCTCGACCGCGATTTCGTTGGCGGCGTTCAAGACCGTTGGAAGGCCCTGCCCAATTCGCAAGGCGCCGATGGCCACGCGCAAGGCAGGAAACCGGTCGAAATCCGGACGTTCGAAGGTTAGCCGGCCGACGGTTGTCAAGTCAAGTCGGCGCGCGCCGGTGGCGCTTCGCTTCGGATAAGAGAGACAATGGGCGATCGGAACCTTCATGTCGGGCGCGGCAAGTCCGGCCGTGACCGAGCCGTCGGTAAAAGCGACGAGACCATGCACCACCGACTGCGCATGCACGATGACGTCGAGCCGCGCCGCCTCGATCCCGAAAAGATAATGGGCCTCGATCACTTCCAGACCCTTGTTCATGAGCCCGGCAGAGTCCACGGTGATTTTTGGGCCCATCGACCAATTTGGATGGGCCAATGCCTGTTCAGGAGTGGCCTTGGCAATCGCCTCGCTTGTCCATGTCCAAAACGGTCCGCCCGAGGCGGTCAGCGTGATCATTTCGATCGTATCGAGGCTTGCTTCGCCCATCGCCTGAAAAATCGCGTTATGTTCGCTGTCGACGGGAAGCAGCCTGGTGCCGGAAGCCGCGGCTTGGCGCATGAAAGGAGTACCGGCACAAACCAGACATTCCTTATTGGCGAGCGCGACGGTGCGTCCGGCGGAAAGCGCCGCGAAGGTCGGCTTGACCCCGGCGGTTCCCGCGATGGCCCCCATCACGATGTCGGCTGGACGGAGCGCCGCTTCGACGACCGCCTCCTCGCCCGCCGCGGGCTCGATCGAGGTGCCGGCAAGGGCTTCTTTCAATTGGGCATAGCCGGAAGGGTCGGCGAGAGCGGCAAATTTCGCGCCGAGTTCTCGGGCGAGCCGGGCCAAGGCTTGCGGATCCCGCCCGCCGGCGACCGCCTCGACCCGGAAAGCGCCGTCCGCGCCGGCAATGATCTCGGCGGTCGATTTGCCGATCGATCCGGTCGCACCGAGGATAACCACCCCGCGGACTTCGCGGTCCGTCGCAAGTCTTTGCCGCAATCGCATGACTTTCTCCATGCCGCCTCCTCAATTCAATCAAAGGGCATGTCCGCGCGAGATGGAGCAAGAGTTCCCGCTTAGAAGCTGCTAAGAAACGCGGCGAGCCGAACAGTACCACATTGGCGTCCAAGAAGTTGCGGACCGCCCTAAAACCAATCGAACAGTCCAGCAGCAGTCGAGGCACCTCCCCGCGCGGCGCCGACGATGGCCGCGAAGGCCGCGGCCGCGATGAACCCGTCAAGCCGGTCCATGAAACCGCCATGACCCGGAATCAAGCCGCTCGAATCCTTTGCGCCAAAGTGCCGTTTGACCCAGGATTCGAAGATGTCGCCACCTTGCGAGACGGCGGCGGCGGCAAGACCAAGCACGAAAAGAGGCAGCGCCCGCCATGGATCACCAAGGCCATGAGCGCCGGTCACGGCACCCAGAAAAGCTCCGGCCAATACGCCGGTAAGTGTGCCGGACCAGGTTTTCGAGGGCGAAACTTTCGGCCAGAGTTTGGCGCCGCCGATCACACGGCCGGCGAAATAGGCGAAAACATCGGTGCCCCACACGATCGCGAAAAGCCATACGATCGATCTTGCCCCATATTCCGCCGAGCCATGCAGCGCGCCGGCGGAAACCAGCAGCAAACCCGCATAGGCAATCCCGCCGAAAGCCCAAATCCTCCGCCCCGGGCCTGCGGCCAGAGCGAGGGCAAGCCCGCAACCGCCAAGCAGGAAGCAGGCGGCGCCGAACCAAGCCTTGCCGGCAAAATACGCGCTAACAACAAGCCCAAGGGCAACGAGAAAAAAGCGGAGGCGACGGTGGCGTGCCGCAATGAGATTTTGCCATTCGCAGCCTACCGCCATGGCGGCGCCGAGCCAGATCAGATCGAAGACGAGGCCGCCCTGCCAGACGGAGACAATCGCCGCCGCCATCAAGACAATTGCCGAGAGGACGCGCGGCAGGAGATCGGCGAAGCAATGCTGCCCAGAAAAATTGGGCGCCGAAGGGTTTTTGCCCGGCGCATCGGCGGCATTGTTCAGCATGGCAAGCAACACAGGACTTGGGGCGGCACAAATCATGTTTTCGCCGCGCCGGCCAGGACCCTATCATTCCGGTACTGCCCCGTCACGCCGCCAAACCGCCGTTCCCGCGCCGAGAATTCCGCCAAGGCCGCCGAAAAAGCCTGGCGGTCGAAGTCCGGCCAATGCATCGGTAGGAAAACGAATTCGGAGTAGGCCGCCTGCCACATCAGAAAATTCGACAGCCGCTGTTCGCCGGATGTGCGGATGATGAGATCGGGATCGGGAATACCCGCCGTGTCGAGATGGCGGGCGAACAGCGTCTCGTCGATTTCGGATGCCTTGATGAGGCCGGCCGCCACCCCTTCCGCCAAAGACCGTGCCGCGGCGGCAATCTCCTGCCGGCTTCCGTAGTTGAAGGCGACGATCAAGGTAAGACGGCTGTTGGCCTTTGTCCGGTCCTCCGCCTCCTGGAGCAAGGCGAGGATATCGGCTTTTAGATTGTCGCGCGCGCCAATCACCTTGACCTTGACGCCGGACTTGTGCAATTCATTAAGATCATTATGGATAAAGCGCTTAAGAAGGCCCATGAGGTCGGCGACCTCCTGGACGGGCCGGTTCCAATTCTCCATGGAAAAGCTGTAAACCGTCAGATAATCGAGCCCGAATTCGATTGCCGCGCGAACGGTTTCGCGAAGCGCTTCCAGTCCGCGCCGGTGCCCGTCGATCCGCGGCAGTCCCCGCCGCGCCGCCCAGCGTCCGTTGCCATCCATGATCACGCCGACATGCACAGGCGCGCCGCTCAGGCGCCGTCGCGCGGGAAGCGCTGCCTCATCCGCAACCATGGATGACATTGTCATGTCCTGGCCGCCAGCCACCTGTGGCATCGTCCCTTGGTGTTCCTCTATCCTACGCAAGACAGCTCTCTGCCATACAGCACCTCGATCAAAACGGCCCGTAACACCGGCCGGTCGGTCAAACTAAACAAGCAGCATTCCCGTGGGTTCGCCGCCCCTTATAGCAGATCAGGATCGTTCACACTTGCATGATTTCGGTTTCCTTCGTGCTCAGCGCGGAATCGATCTCGCCGACGAATTGATCCGTCAGTTTCTGGACCTCAGCCTCGTGGCGTTTCTCGTCGTCCTCGCCGATCGACTTATTCTTGAGCAGTTTTTTTAGCATGTCGAGGCCATCGCGGCGGACATGGCGGACTGCGATCCGCCCCTCTTCGGCATATCTGTGCGCGACCTTCGCCATTTCCTTGCGCCGCTGCTCGTTGAGCTCCGGGATCCGGATCCGCAACACCTGGCCTTCGACGGTCGGAGAGAGCCCCAAATTGGCATTGCGGATGGCCTTGTCGACGGCGCCGACCATTGCCTTGTCCCAGACGTGAACCGAAAGCATTCTCGGCTCTGGCACGCTGATCGTCGCCAGCTGATTGAGCGCCATCGCTTGCCCATAGGCCTCGACATGCACGGGCTCGACGAGGCTCGCCGACGCGCGCCCGGTGCGCAAACCTCCCAATTCGTGCTTCAATGTCGCGACCGCGCCCTGCATGCGCCGGCTAAGGTCTGAAATATCGAATTCAGCGCTCATGTTGGAACCCTACGATGTTTTCGCCCGACCCATACATCGGTCATTAGAGGATCGTGGCGCACTTTGAAGGCGAGACCAGAGTGGCTTTGCCGCGTCCCTCGAGGGCGGCGAGGATCGCGCCGGGCTGCGTTATCGAGAAGACGATTATGGGAATTCCGTTCTCGCGTGCAAGCGCGAACGCGGCGGTGTCCATGACCGCGAGATTCCTGGCGATGGCTTCGTCATGAGTCAAGCGATCGTAGCGAACAGCGGCTGGATCGCGCTTCGGGTCCGCCGAATAGACTCCGTCGACCTGCGTCGCCTTCATAATGAGATCGCAGGAAAGCTCGGCGCCGCGCAACGCCGCGCCGGTATCGGTTGTAAAAAAGGGATTGCCGGTGCCGCCGGCGAGAACCACGATCCGGCCCTTGCCAAGATGACGCAGCGCCGCCTGGCGCGAATACGCCTCACAAAGCGCGGGCATGGGCAAAGCCGAGAGCGTTCGCGCCGCCTGGCCTTGCTTCTCGATCGCATATTCGAGAGCGAGTGCGTTCATCACCGTCGCGAGCATGCCGATCGAATCGGCGCGGGCCCGCTCGATGCCCTTATCCGCACCTTCAATGCCCCGAAAAAAATTCCCGCCGCCGACGACCACCGCGACCTCGACGCCGAGCGCCGCCGCGCTCTTCAGATCCGCCGCGATCCGCGCCAAGGTATCTTGATCAAGACCATGGCTTCGCGCGCCCATCAAGGCTTCGCCGGAGAGTTTAACGACAATCCGCCGCCAAGCCGAAAATTTCGGCGGAAACTTGGTTTCGCCCGATCCGGTCATTGGCTTGCCGCTGGTTCCCTCCCCGCCCCACCGCTCGATGCGAAAGCCCGTTCCGCGCTTCGCCACCTTATACCATGAGTCGTGAATTACCGCCCATGGCGTCTTTACCCCAAAGATTTTTTCGACGATATCTCACCGTACAGCCAACAAATTAATGTTCATAATCGATTTCAAAGGGTCCGTCCCGCCTGCCATCGGAACCGGGCCAAACGTCCCGCGTTCCTGGCTCGCGGACATGGCCACAGCCTCCGCTTTATCGCCCTGTTTTGCAAAATCCCAAGCAGCAGCCATATGTGATTAGAGTTCCCGAATCAGAGTGGTGGAGGATGATAAAATGCAGGGTGTTGACGAAGCGGAAATGCCCGGCAATGTGCCTCTCCCGCTTTATGGGCAGCGGGGCTGCGCGGCGGTTATCGCTGGCCTTGGATGGTTTGGCTTCGGAGTAGAGCTCTACTTCAATATTCAGGACGCGCACATCAAAAACTTGCCGCTCGCGGGGTATCTCATCGATTACTTCAGCTTTTTCTCGATCGAGATCAATCTCCTTGTCGCCCTCGTGCTCACGATTTTTTGCGCACGGCCGCAAGCGGAACAGTTTTTGACGACGCCAACTGTCACTTCGGCGCTTGTCGTTTATATTATCATTGTCGGCGTGGTCTATGCGGTGCTGTTGCGGCATTTATGGCACCCGCATGGATTGCAACTTTTGGCCGACATCGCGCTGCATGATGCCGTCCCGCTCCTGTACCCCATCTATTGGCTGGTGTTTTTGCCCAAGGGGAGCCTGCGATGGAGCGACCCCGCCTGGTGGCTCGTCTTCCCGATGCTGTATTTCCTCTATAGCATGCTGCGCGGCGCGGCCTTTGGCATCTATCTTTATCCTTTTTTCGACGTCGCGCAGCTCGGGTTTGAACGGGTCACGATGAATGGAACCGTTTTGCTTGCCAGTTTTTTTGGGCTTGGTGTCATTGTGACCGCCATCGACCATGCCCTGCCCTCCGGCGAGAGTGGGCGAAGCGGGGTTGGCAGGGTGGCCGAACTCTGACAAATAGGACACTTGACGGTTCATCCTCAGGCTTCCTCAGGCTCCAAAGAGACGCCATGGCCCTCGCGCAGACCGGGACAACGCCAGCCGGCAACGGCGTCCTCTTTCCATCGACGCGTTTGCCGCCAACAGCCCGCGCACTGTCGCGACTTCCCGACCTCGCCGCGCGGAACGGTTTCAACTCATCGAGACCGTCATGACGAAGAAGCTTTTGTTCCTATTGGACACCGATCCGGCGCCGAGCGTCTTTGACACGGTCGTCGGCTATGACGGCGGCGCCGATCACGTCATCGGCTATGGCGGCGTGACGCCGGAAAGCGTCGCCGCGCTCGTCGATGGAACGATCTACACGCGTGGCGCCAAAGAAAAGCAATCTACCGCAATCTTCGTCGGCGGCGGCAGCATGATCGCCGGCGAGGCGTTGTTCGAGGCGGTCAAGGCCCGCTTTTTCGCGAATTTCCGGGTGTCCGTGATGTTGGACAGCAATGGTTCCAACACCACGGCGGCCGCCGGCGTCGCGCTGCTCGCCAAAGCTAAGCCGCTCGCCGGCAAGAAAGCGATCGTGCTCGGCGGCACCGGCCCGGTCGGCATGCGCGCCGCGGCAATGCTGCATATCGAAGGCGCTGCAGTCGCGATCACCTCGCGCTCGAAACAGCGTGCGGATGCCGCGGCCAAGGCCATCAACGAGCGCTTCGGCTTTGCGCCGGCGCCCATCGAGGCCTTTGGCAAAGATGCTCGCGCGGCGGCGGTCAAGGGCGCGCAGATCGTGTTCGCCGCAGGAGCCATCGGCGTGCCGTTGCTCGACGAAAAGGACTGGCAGGATGACCCGTCGATTGAACTGATCGCCGACTGCAACGCACAGCCGCAACTCGGCATCGGCGGCGTCGAGGCGATCGACAAGGCAAGCGAGCGGCACGGCAAGATCGTGATCGGCGCGCTGGGATTAGGCGGCCTGAAGATGAAACTGCATCGCGCTTGCATCGGTCAGCTGTTCGAAAGCTCCGATCAGGTGCTCGATGCCGAGAATATCTATGCGCAAGCTAAAGCCCTGGCGTGACTTTTGAGGACTGCGGCACGCATGACGGCGAACAGTTCTATCGCGACCTTTCTCGACGATCTCGCAAGTGATCGTCCGACGCCCGGCGGTGGCGGCGCGGCGGCGGCGTGTGGTGCGATCGGCGCGGCGCTCGTCTCCATGGTGGCCAATCTCACCGTCGGCAAAAAGAACTACGAAGCGGTCTCTGAAGACCTCGCGGCCGTGAACGCCAAGGCGGAGGCGCTGCGCGCCGAGTTGACCGGCGCGATCGAGGAGGACGCCGCGGCGTTCAATTCCGTGATGGCCGCCTATGGACTGCCGCGCGGGACCGACGAAGAGAAAGCCACGCGCGCCGCATCGATTCAAGCCGCCTTGAAGACTGCGACGCAGGCACCCTTGCGTGCCGTCAAGGCCTGTTTCGAGGTCGTCC
>DATARJ010000378.1:0-4255 GCA_036264205.1 Methylocella sp. | reverse complement strand
TGGCGTATAGCGCGGTACTAAAAGGCCGGATTCGATGCCCCGCATTCACGTCTGCCCACTTTCAAAGGTGCCGGAGACGGTCCGCGCGACTGGCGCGCAAAGCCTCGTCACGTTGATTGACGAGGGAACGTCGGTCAGGCGCCCCGCCGGAATCGCCGCCGGACAACATCTCGTCGTCGCCGTTTCCGACATTGTCGCGGACCTTGAGGGCCATACGCTTCCAGCCAAATCCCATGTCGAAATTTTCCTCGCGTTTGTGCGGCGATGGAACCAGAGGGCGCCTTTGTTGATCCATTGCCAGGCAGGCGTGAGCCGTTCGACGGCGGCGGCGTTTATAGCGGCTTGCGCCTTGCGGCCGCATCGCGACGAAGCCGAGATCGCACAGGCGGTGCGTGCCAATTCGCCGACAGCGACGCCAAATGCGCGGCTCGTTGCCATCGCCGACACAATGCTTGGGCGCAACGGGCGCATGGTTGCCGCCGTCGAGAAAATCGGCCGGGGTTGCAATTGTTTCGAGGGCGCGCCTTTCGTTCTGGAGTTGCCTTGAATCTCAACCGCGGCTAGACCGTCTCAAGGCGAAGCCGAGCCGGATCGCGTCGGGACAAAGCGTGAAGGCGAAAAGGAGAGGCAACTTTGCCCGCCACCGACGCCGATATCGCCAAACTGTCTTTCGAGGACGCGCTCAAGGAACTCGAACAGATTGTGGACAAGCTCGAAAAGGGCACTGTCGGGCTTGAGGAGTCGATTGCAATCTACGCGCGCGGCGAGGCTTTGAAGACACATTGCAATGATTTGCTTAGGAACGCCGAGCAGAGAATCGAAAAGATCAGTTTGGGCGCCGACGGGCGCCCAAGCGGAACCGAACCGCTCGACGTGGAATAAACCGGGGATTGTTCTGGCTGATTCATAGCTCCCGGCAGGAATTGCGCCGCCGTTGTCCTTTGCCGGTGCCGACAACGATGTCCAACCGAGGGTTGATCCCGTGGGTGATTATGCCGTCGCTCCGCCGCCGCTCGTCTCGCTTCCGGCGCCGCCGGGAAAGCCTTTCCCGGTCCGGCGCATTTTTTGCGTTGCCTTGAATTACAAGGACCACACCAAGGAGATGGGCGGAAATCCCGAGACCGATCCACCGTTTTTCTTCATGAAACCCGCCGGCGCCATCCTGCCGCACGGCGCCACCATGCCCTATCCGCCGGGCACGAGCGATCTCCAGCATGAGGTCGAGCTTGTCGTGGCCCTGAACATGGGCGGACGGGACGTTCCATCCGAAATGGCCAACGATCTGGTTTTCGGCTACGCCGTGGGCCTCGATATGACGAAACGCGATGTCCAGACCGAACTGAAGAAAAAGGGCCGGCCATGGGAAATGGCCAAGGCGTTCGATTTCTCCGCGCCCTGTTCCGCCATTGCGTCAAAGACCCGCACCGGCGTTATCGCCAACGGCAAGATAGAGTGCAGGGTGAACGGGCAATTGCGTCAAAGCGGCGATCTCGACCGCATGATCTGGGGGGTTCCCCAAATCATTCATTATCTTTCGCACCAAGTCGAAGTCTGCTCTGGCGATCTCATCTTCACCGGCACACCAGCCGGGGTGGGGCCTGTTGTGAAAGGCGACAAGATCGAAGCCACGATCGCGGGATTAGCGCCGTTGACGATCGAGATCGGATGAGTCTGTCTTTCGTGGATCGTGCTCTATTCGATATTGCTTCCCACGTGCGTCTTGCCTGCGGGCTGTGGCTTGGTGTCGAGTTCTTGGATCTGTTTCCACGTATTCGACTGCGCGATCATCCGCTGGATCGCGGCGACATTGGCCGCCGCGTCCTTGGCGTCAAGGTCGCGCCGCGCCACCTCCTCGGCTCTCGCGAATTTGCCTTCGAGGGCGAGGACAAGAGCGAGATTCTGGCGCACCGGTTTGTCGGCATCGTGCTGGGATGCGGCTTCCTGCAGCGTCGTTTCGGCTTGCGGCAATTTTTTCGAAAGGGCGTAGGAAAGTCCGAGATTGGACAAAACATGCGGCTGAGCCGGCGCGATTTTGAGCGCCGCCGCATAGTAGGCTTGCGCTTGCTCATGATCGCCGAGCTGATCGGCGACCGAGCCTTGGGCGGAAAGCACGGACCAATCCGGCCGCTCGGGGGTATGGGCATGAGCCAATACCTCGGCCGCCTCGCGGGACCGCCCGGCATCGGCCAAGGTCTTACCATAGGCGGCTAGGACGTCCGTATCGCGGGGAAATTTGATCGCCAGCCGTTGCAATACCGCAACGGCCTGCGCATTTTCCGTCATGCCGCGCAGGGCCCGCGCATAATTCAGCGCGATCGCCTTGTCGTCCGGGTTGCGGTCGTATTGGCGTCCCAATTCCTCCGCGCTCCGCCGGATATCCGGCTCGGATGCGCCGCCGATCGAGCCGGTGACGTCTTGCAAGCTGCTGGACTGGCAGCCGCCGAGACAAAGCGCGGTGGCCAAAAACGTTCCCCGCATGGCGCCGGCCGCACGCTGCCGCAGCCGGCCGTTGAAAATCACGATGTTTCGTCCATTCGATTTCATGAGGTCCGCCATGCTCTTGCGCCGCGCCCTGATTCGCGCCGGTTTTGGTTATCATCGGCTATTAACCCTAAGCATGGCTTACGTGACCATGCCGCGACGCGCTGAACCGAGAATCCGCCATGAGTTCAAGGTTGGCCTAGACGGAACCCTTGAACGGCCTTGTTATTCGGCATGAGTTCAACTTTCGACTTGCGGGACTGCCGGGACGAGCGCGTCGCTTGCGTCATGGGCCTGCTGAGCCATTGGCGGCATCGGCCGGCTTTCGCCCCCCGCTCTCCGGCTCGCCATCCACGTCTTGCGGTCAAGCTGAAACCGGTCGCAGGGATGCAGGCCGCCGCGCGCGGGCAGAAAATCGAGGCCGGTATCCACGAAGGCAAAACCGGTTTTTTCGAGGACGCGCCGGGACGCAGTGTTGTTAACGCGCGAGTTGGCAAGAATCCGGTTCACCTGGGTAAGGCCGAAGACCGTATCGGCGAGCGCCTTGACGGCTTCGCTGGCGAACCCCTTGCCCCAGACGCGCGGCGCGAGAACGTAGCCGAATTCGATGTCCCTCTCCGCGGCCAGTGTCGCGCCAAGGAGGCCTATCGTTTGATGCCCGCCGCGTTTTTGGGTAATCGCCAGGACGAGCGCCGTTCCACCGGCGTTGCCGGTGCGCGCCTTCATAATGAAACGCTCCGCTTCGCCTGGTGGATAGGGATGCGGAATCGACGCGGTCATCCGCGCGACTTGCGCCAAGCTCACAAAACTCGTGATCGTCGGCGCGTCGGAGGCGCGCGGCCAGCGCAGCCAAAGCCGCTTGGTTTCGATGCGGAAGATGTCGTCGGAGGTCAAATCCGGGAACATGCGGGCTCCGGCCTCATGCGAGGTCTCGAACCACAATCTAAAGAGCGGTGGCCCCACCACGTTCAAAACCCTTTCGGGTTCTCCGGCCCTTTCTCCTGAATCTCAGGAACGAAACAAAGTCCGGTCTCCGCCCTTATTCCGCGGTCTTTGCTTGCGGCCTTGGCCGGACGGAAATGTACGAGCGTCCATCGGCTTTGGTTTGGAAAGCGACTTTTCCTTCGATCAAGGCATATAACGTGTGATCCGACCCGATTCCTACATTCGCGCCCGGATGCCATGTGGTGCCGCGCTGGCGCACAATGATGTTGCCGCCGGTGACCGCCTCGCCGCCGAATTTCTTCATCCCTAGGCGGCGGCCTTTGGAATCGCGGCCGTTGCGGGACGAACCGCCTGCTTTTTTATGTGCCATCGATCAGCCTCCAAATCTTACGCAAAAAGCGTGCCCGGGCGCCTTTCCGCATCATAGGCGAATTTTGCCTGCAGCCAAGGATTGAACGCGTGTCTATTCCGATGCGGCAGTTTCGACGGAAGGGTCGGCGCCCCCGGTCCGAAGGTCGGTTATCCGCACGAGCGTCAAGTCCTGGCGATGGCCGTGCTTACGCTTCGAGTTCTTCCGCCGCCGCTTTTTGAATGCAACTACCTTCGGTCCGCGCGTATGCTCCACAATCTGGCCGCCAACGCTGGCGCCGGCGACGAACGGGGTTCCTAACGCCGGTTCGCCGTCGCGGGAGAGCATGAGAACACGATCGAACATCACGCGATCGCCCGGATTGCCAGCGAGCGTCATGACGGAGATCGTATCGCCCGCGGCGACGCAATATTGCTTGCCACCGGTTTTGATGACCGCGAACAACCTGCTTCCCTCATG
>DATARJ010000335.1:0-3487 GCA_036264205.1 Methylocella sp. | reverse complement strand
AGGACTCCGATGGCTACGCCTTCATGAACGCGGACACTTACGATCAGATCGTCGTGCCTGCCGAGGTCGTTGGAGACCAGGCGATCTACTTGCAGGAAGGGATGACCTGCGTGCTGTCGATCTTCAACGGCACCGCCGTCGGAATTCAACTGCCCGCGCGGGTGACGCTCGAAGTCGTCGATACCGAGCCCGCCATGAAGGGTCAAACGGCATCGTCTTCCTATAAGCCGGCGAAACTTTCGAACGGCGCGCGGATAATGGTGCCGCCGCACATTTCGCCGGGTGTCCGCGTCATCGTTCAGACGGAAGATGGCTCCTATGTCGAGCGCGCCAAAGACTGAGACTACGGATCCAAGGCGTATGGCTCGCGCCTCCAGATAAAGTGACCTAGCGCCGCTCCGCCGGCTCGCTGCGGGTCGGCGTTGGAAGCCGCGGCGGGTTGCCGAGGCGGCGATCGAGATAGAGCCCGACCTCCTCCGCCAAAGACTCGATGCAGTTTTCGAAGAAATGGTTGGCGCCTGGAATGATCGCGTGCTCAATCGAGATGCCCTTCTGAGTCTTGAGCTTTTCGATCAGACTGGTAACCTCTCTCAAGGGCGCGACCCGGTCGCGATCTCCATGCACGAACAGTCCCGAGGAAGGACAAGGCGCGAGAAAGGAAAAATCGAAACGGCTGGCTGGCGGCGCGATCGCGACGAAACCTTCGATTTCCGGCCGCCGCATCAAAAGCTGCATGCCAATCCAGGCGCCGAACGAGATTCCGGCGATCCAGCAGGCCCGCGCCTCGGGGCTGGCGCCCTGCGCCCAGTCGAGAGCTGCCGCCGCGTCCGATAATTCGCCCTGGCCGTGATCGAAACACCCTTGCGATAGCCCGACACCGCGAAAGTTAAAGCGCAGCACCGAAAAGCCGCGTTCCGCGAACGTATAATAAAGATTATAGACGATCTGATTGTTCATCGTCCAGCCGAATTGCGGATGCGGGTGCAAGATGATCGCGATCGGCGCGCCGCGTATCGTCGAGGGATGAAATCGGCCCTCGATGCGGCCGCAGGGACCGTTGAACTTGACCTCGGGCATGCTCACTCCATTGAGATTGGCGCGCGGCTACGCGATGCAAGCGGCCCTAAACGATCAGGCGGATGTTCCGTGCAATTCGACGTTTCCCACCTTGCGCGCATTCTCGGCGCTCATTCCTGGCGCGCATTGGCGGTATTTGCGGCTCGCTTGACTTTGGGAGCCGCGCGGCGCGTTAAGATGACGTGTGGCAATTGGGCGCAAGGGGCCGACCCTGGCTCCGCGAAATCCTGGCAATCCTGGCGGATCTTCTAACACGTATGCCCCTGTGGATTGCAAGCTCTTTTGGATTGCCAGCATCAGGGGCAGGCGGGTTTGCCCAGCGCGTGGAAACACGCCCTCAAAAAGGAATTGCAAGATCGGGCTGATCCGACCCTCGAACGCCATTCGGATGCGCGGAATGCCCGTACCGGCCATACCTCAAATTTGGGCTTTCAGCCAGTTTAGAAAACGCCTAATGTTCACCCTAGCCTGGGAGGCGTCTGAGGAATCCCGGCTAACGGTGGCCTGGGCGGGACCGCGATGGGCCTTTTGCGGCTGCTGTCACCTGCGGGTTTGCGGAATTCCAGACGCACGGCCGTCTGGGCAGGAAGGCCCGCAATTCTGGGGCACTTGCGCTTCCAACTGACGCCCAATTGGGGACCCGACCGCTCGGTATGGAGCCGGAAGACTACAGCAAAGGGCGACACAGATGTCGCAAACGGTCGCGGATGTCTTGGTCGGTGTACTCGAGCAGGTCGGGGTCAAACATATATTCGGGCTCATCGGCGACTCGTTGAACCCGCTCGCCGACGCGATCCGTCGAAGCCGCATCGAATGGATTGGCGTCCGCCATGAGGAAGGAGCGGCGCTCGCTGCCGCCGGCCAAGCCAAGCTCACCGGCCACCTCGCGGTGTGCGCCGGCACCACCGGCCCCGGCAGCACTCATCTGGTCGCCGGCCTCTATGAAGCGAGCCGCGACCATGCACCCGTCCTGGCGCTGTCCGGCGACATGCCACGCAAGCTGCGCGGCACCGACTTCATCCAGGCGACCGAGCCGGATCTTCTGTTCCGCGACGTCTCGCTCTACACCGAAACCGTCTCCTCCCCGGCGCAGGCGCCGGCCGTTATCCATCAGGCGATCGCCGCCGCCTATGCGGGCCGTGGCGTCGCCCACCTGACGCTTCCGCAAGATGTCATCGCGGCGAAGGCGGAAGGCGGAGTCTCCAGCGTCGCAACCTTGAAACCGCGGCCCGAGCTCGCCGCGAGCGAGGCGGACATCTCCGAAATCGCCCGTCGGCTAGATCAGGCCGACAACGTCGTTATCATGTGCGGGGCCGGATGCCACGACGCTGCCGAGGAGCTGCGCGCCCTCTCGGATCGGCTCAAGGCGCCGTTGATCCATTCGGTTAAGGGCAAGGACATCATGCCGTACGACGATACCCGGTGGATGGGCGGCATCGGCATGATCGGCACCAAGGCCGTATACAACGCGATCATGCACTGCGATCTGCTGCTGATGGTCGGCACCGATTATCCCTATTCGAACTTCCTGCCGAGCAAAGGCGCCATCATCCAGATCGACGAACGGGCGCAAGCGCTCGGGCGGCGCGCGCCGACCGCGCTCGGCGTCGTCGGCTCGGTGCGACCGACTCTGCAGCTCCTGCTTGGTCGGATCGCGACCAAGACCGATACGAGCTTTTGGGAAGGAGTGACTAAAGATCGCCGGAAGTGGGACGAGATGTTGGACAAGCAGGCCGATCCGACGCGCAGCAAGAATCGCATTCATCCGCAGGCGGTGGCCCGAGCGGTTAGCGATCTCGCAAGGCGCGATGCGGTCTTCATTCTCGATACCGGTCTCAACACACTCTGGTCCGCCAACTGGATACGGCAAAGCGGATCGCAGCGGATCATCGGATCCTTCAACAACGCCGCCGTCGGAACGGCGCTCAGTCAGGCCAACGGCATCCAAGCGCTGGATCGGTTCCGCCAGGTCATCGCCCTTTGCGGCGACGGTGGCTTCAACATGCTCATGTGCGAGTTCCTGACCGCTGTGCAACATGAGTTGCCCGTGAAGGCAGTGATCTACAACAATTCGGCTTTTGGGCTGATTCCGTTGGAAGCGGAGTCCATAGGCTTAGCTCCATTCCGGGAGGGCATCGAGTTTCCAAATCCTAACTTTGCAGCCTTGGCCCGAGCCTGCGGGGGGCATGGATTTAAGGTCACGGAGCCCGGTGAGTTGAAGGATACGATCAACGAAGCGTTCATGGCCGACGGCCCGGCGATCGTCGATGCGGTTGTGGTTGCAGACGAGTTGCCGAACCTTCCACACCTCGACTTGGATTTGATCGGGCACTTCGCTCTGGCAAAGGTAAAGGAAGCCGTTCTCGCCGTAACCGGTGCGTGACGGCAGGTCGCCCCCATAAGGGAACGC
>DATARJ010000320.1:0-4141 GCA_036264205.1 Methylocella sp. | reverse complement strand
TTGGCCATTTTGATAGGTTTCGTCGCGCAAATCCTGCTGGTCCTGGCTCATCTGGCCGAGCTCATCGAGGGCGCGGCGCATCTCCTGTGTGCGCGGATCGGCCTTGCGCGGCCGCGCGACCCGCAGGTTTTCCAGGATGTTTTGCAATTGCTCCAGCATTTTCTGCGCGTTCGCGCTGTCGCCCGAACGCAGCATCTCCTGCATCTGGTCCAGCATTCTTTGCAGTTCCTTGGGGCTGATCGAACGGGCCCGGCCGTCAAGCGCCGCGGAATTATCCCGGTGGTTCTGGTCATTCTGCTCCGCGGCGAGCTCTTGCAAAAATTTATCCATTGCCGCACGCAAATTCTCGCCGAGCTTGTGGATTTCATCCTCCGGCGCGTTGCGCTGCAAGGCATCGCGCAATTGTTGTTCGGCGGCGCGGAGATCGCGTTCGGCCTCGGAGAGATCGCCATTCTCGATGCGCAACGCCATTTGCCAGAGATAATCGGCGACGTCGACGAGATCGCTGTCGCCATGCGCCGCAGTGAGCCGGTCGAAGGCCACCCGCAATCCAAGATAGACGCCGGCGCCAGTGTCGAACATTTCTGGCGCGATCATCAATGCCTCGAGCGCGTTTGCGACCCGCGCCTTATCCTCGGGGGCGAGAACCAGATTGCGGCGCTGTTCGGCAAGCGCGCGGGCAAGAGGCTTGACGAAAGGCTTTTGCGGCAAGGTGATCTCAACGGGATCGCTATTGCCTTCATTGCCGCCTTCATCGCGCGCGGTCAGCGTCATTTCGACGCGCGCGCCGGCCCATGGGTGTTCGGAAAGATCGGCCGTTGTCTCGGCCTCGCCGCTGAGATCCGGCGGCGGCGGCAACAAAAGCGGGATATGCGGCGGATCGACGAGCGAACGCTTGGCGGGATGTCCGCCTGGGAGCACCGGCTTGGCGAAACGCGCCTCCGCGGTGGTAACGCCGTAGTCGTCGGCGACGCTGTATTTTAGCGTCATCGATCCCCGCGTATTAAACCTCGGGGCGGCGGTCAGCCCAATCGACGGCGGTTGATCCAAAATGGCATGGAGTTCGAACGTGCCGAGCGGCGCGCCGGAATGGCCAAGGGTTAGCGTTGCATCGCCGCGTAAAACCAGGCGAGTTTCGCCACTGCCGTCCCGCTTGCCGTTGGACGGCTTGGCCGCGGCGGAGCCGGAGGCGGTCAAGCTGGCTTGCGGGTCAGCGTTCTTGTCCTTCGCGGCCTCGGCGAGAGCACCTTTCACCTCGACGTCAAGATTGCCGCCCGGCGCGTGGATGACGACGATCGAACCGCTGGGGGCTTCGATTTGTTGTGGGTTTTGGTTCCCGCCAAGCCTCAACACGACCGGCGGCTTGCCGGTATAGGCTGGAGGATCGATCCAGGCGTCGATCCTGTAGTCTTTGCGCAGCGATGCGTCGAAGCGCCAATCGAAAGCCGCGGCGACACGCGCATATTTTTCGGGGCCCGCGACAAAGCCGGTCGCGATAAGCGCAACCAGGACGGCGGCGCGCAACGCATAACGATCGAGATCGACCATGCGCGGCGAGGGCCCGCCAGTGCGTAGCAAAGCCACGGCTTGCTCCGCGCGGCGACGATGCAGGTTCCACAAGGCCCGCGTCGCCGGATCGCTTGTCCCATTGCCGAGGCGGTCGTCGATCACCGAGGCTGGATGCGATGCAAGGCCGGACACACGGTCGATTCGGTCGAGTGCCTCCTTGCGCGCGGGCAACCGGAATTCGCGCAGCGGCAGCAGGGCGACGACGAGGCCGAGCACAAGCGCAAGAACGCCGAGGCCGCGCACCCAATGCGGCGCGTCGAGCCATAGACCGGTCCATGAAACGCAGACAAAAAAACCGAGTACCACAAGCGGCGGCACCACCATGCGCCAGCCCCGCTCGAAAATAAGGATCGCGCGAGCCGTCGCGGCGAGCCGCTCCAGACGCAGATTTGCGATCGCTTCGCCGCGCGGCGAGCGCTCCCGGCGCATTGGTTTCCAGCGTCCCACTCTCAGCAAAACGATCTCCAAAGCGCGGCCATCATGGCGCCGTCGGCGGAAAAGGTTAGCATTTTGGCGGCCAAGCGCCAGGGGCGAGCCTGTAATATCTAGCCGAACCAGGCCGGAATTTTGTCTAAGCCGATCAATTCCTCGTACGTTCCGCGCGGGCGCACAAGGGCGTATTGGCCGCCGCGCACGAGCACCTCCGGCACCAGAAGCCGCGAATTATACGTCCCAGCCTGCACGGCGCCATAGGCGCCGGCCGACATGATCGCAAGAAAATCGCCCGGCGAAGGTTCTGGCAGCGTACGCGACAGCGCGAGATAATCGCCGGTTTCGCAGACCGGGCCGACGACATCGGCGGTGATTTCGCGATTCCCCTGCCCCGCGCGAACGGCAAGGATCTCATGATGCGCGTCGTAAAGCGTGGGACGCACCAGATCGTTCATCGCCGCATCGACAATCACGAATGTCTTGGCCTCGCCCCGCTTCACGAATAGGACGCGTGTGACGAGAATGCCAGCGTTGCCCGCGATCAGCCGCCCGGGCTCGAAGATCAGCCGGCAGTTGAGCGGCGCAAGCCTTGCCTTGACGATGGCCGCATAGCGCTCCGGATGGTAGCTCTCTGGATCCTCCCACAGAACGTAAGGGATGCCGAGACCGCCGCCGAGATCGACATGTTCAAGCGCGTGGCCATCGGCGCGCAGCGCGCGGACAAAATCGGCGATCAATCCAAAGGCAGCGTCGAATGGGGCGAGGTCGGTGATCTGCGAGCCGATATGAATATCGACGCCGGTGATCTTTATCCCCGGAAGCCGTGCGGCTTCGGAATAAACTTCGCGGGCGCGACGAATCGGGATGCCGAATTTGTTCTCCGCCTTGCCGGTGCCGATCTTGGCATGGGTTTTGGCATCGACATCGGGGTTGACCCTGAGCGCCGCACGAGCCGCACGATTTTGACTTGTTGCAACTTCGGAAAGAAGGGCGAGCTCCGGCTCCGATTCGACGTTGAAGCAAAGAACGTCCTGTTCGAGCGCAAAGACCATTTCCGCTTGCGTCTTGCCGACCCCCGAAAAGGTGATTTTTTCCGGGGCGACGTTTGCCGCCAGTGCGCGCCGGAGTTCGCCTTCGGAGACGACATCCATTCCGGCGCCGAGCCGAGCCAGGATTTTGAGAACGGCCTGGTTGGAGTTGGCTTTAACGGCATAGCAAACGAGATGCGGCAGACCAGAAAAGGCCGAATCGAATACCTTGTAATGGCGGGTCAGCGTCGCCGTAGAATAGCAATAAAAGGGCGTGCCAACTTCCGCGGCGAGCGTTGCGAGATCGACATCCTCGGCATGCATGACGCCGTTCTTCATCGCGAAGTGATGCATGGGCGGATCAGAGCAAGGGATCGAGGAGAAATGGTTTTCGTGCGCGCGGCGGCGCCGTCTTGGCGGCTCCGGGCGGCGGCGCTTCCGCGCTGGCGGCCGTATTTTGCCCCGCGAGCTCGCCTGGGTTCGCGGGCGCTTCGTAATCTCCCGGAGTGCCGGTCACAGGCACGGAAGAAACAGCCGCGCCGGGCGGCGGTTCGAGCGGTCCCCGCCGCCCGCAGGAGGCGAGCGAAAGGGCTATCGCGGCAACCAGCACGATGGCAGGGAGGTTTAGGAGGGTACGTCCCACGAACAAACTCCAGCAAGCTCCAAAGGATCAAAGAGAACTTTTGCGGGACATGGTCATATTGCGGTTATTCCGCAATAACAATATTTGCGGCCAAAATCTATCGTGCCCACGATTCGCAATGGGATTTTGGATAACGCGGATGCGTTGGGCTATGAAGCGCCCGACCCGCTCGCTATTTCTTCAGCCAGCAATATTGGCTCGCATCTGGGCGATGGCCCCGGGTTCCGCGCGCCTTCCAGTTGGCCGGGGCCGCCGTTCCGCGAACCCGTTCGCTGCATCCTGCGGATGATCGCGGAGTTTCGCGTGCGCGCCGCGCGGTTGCGGATTTAGCAACGTCGTCATCCCCTTAGCAGGGGGTGCGGAGGAAGCGGTTTCGGGCCAATCAATCCTTGCGATGCTTGTGTCGGTGCACGAGGGGCGACAGCGTGCTCGTGCGGCTGGAGTAGCGGGTCTTCAATGGGGCGCATGA
>DATARJ010000267.1:0-3114 GCA_036264205.1 Methylocella sp. | reverse complement strand
TATTCGGCGATCCTGGCCGCCGCGACCTCAACCGGCAAGAACGTCATGCCGAGGGTCGCGGCATTGCTCGACGTGATGCAAATTTCGGAGATTATCAAAGTCGCCGCGCCCGACACGTTCGAACGTCCGATCTATGCCGGCAACGCGATAGAGACAGTCCAGTCGACCGACCCCAAGAAGATCATCACGGTCCGGACAGCGGCGTTTGCGGCGACCGGTGGTGGAGGCTCCGCTCCAGTCGAAAAGATCGCCGCCGTTCCCGTGCCCGAGGTTTCGCGTTTTAAGGATGAGACGCTTGCCAAATCCGAGCGCCCTGAGCTTGCCTCGGCGAGGGTCGTCATATCCGGGGGCCGCGGCATGCAAAACGCGGACAATTTCAAGACCCTGATCGAGCCCATCGCGGACAAGCTCGGGGCGGCGATGGGCGCATCGCGCGCCGCGGTCGACGCGGGCTACGCGCCGAACGATTGGCAGGTCGGCCAGACCGGCAAGGCCGTCGCGCCCGACCTCTATATCGCCGTCGGCATCTCCGGCGCCATCCAACACCTCGCCGGAATGAAGGACTCGAAGGTCATCGTCGCCATCAACAAGGATGAGGAGGCACCAATCTTCCAGATCGCGGATTACGGGCTCGTCGGCGATCTCTTCACAATCCTGCCGGCGCTGAACGAGGAACTTGCCAAGCTCGGCCGTTAGAGCCGCTTCCTTGACAGTCGAGACAGCTCCAGGCTTTTAGTATAAGCGCGTTCTCAACGCGACCCGTTCGCGATACCGGGTTCCGCCTCGGCCCATCGTGCTCTGGAGATTGGCCGTTTAGCGGATATAGTTTCGTCTTTGGTTTAGAAATCGGTTATGGCCAGAGTCTTCCCGCTTGATTTCTGTTGTGGGCGAATAAAATGGACATAAAAAAAATCGGGGTGATCGGGGCCGGCCAAATGGGCACAGGGATCGCCCAGGTCTGCGCGCTAGCCGGCATCGAAGTCGCTCTCAACGATATCTCGGAAGCGCATATCAACGCCGGGCTTGCCACAATCGCAGGCAATCTCGCGCGCCAGGTTGAGCGAAAACAAATCGATCCACCCGCGCGCGACGCGGCTTTGAGCCGGATCAAGCCCGCGCCTGGCTACGACGCCTTTGGCGACAGCGACCTCGTCATCGAAGCCGCCACCGAGAACGAGGAGGTCAAACGCAAGATTTTCTCCAAGCTTTGCCCTTCGTTGAAGCCAACCGCGATGTTGGCTACGAATACGTCGTCGATTTCGATCACGCGGCTTGCCTCGATCACCGACCGGCCGGAACGGTTCATTGGCATTCATTTCATGAATCCGGTCCCCCGCATGCAGCTTGTAGAGTTGATCCGCGGCATCGTCACCGAAAACGCGACGTTCGATGCGGCCAAGGATCTGATCGCCCGGCTCGGCAAGACCTTTACCGTTTCCGAGGATTTCCCCGCCTTCATCGTCAATCGCATTCTTCTGCCGATGATCAACGAAGCGATCTATACGCTCTACGAGGGGGTGGGCTCGGTCGAATCGATCGACACCGCGATGCGGCTCGGCGCGAATCATCCAATGGGACCCTTGCAGCTCGCCGATTTCATTGGGCTCGACACGGCGTTATCCGTCATGCAACTCCTGCATGAGGGCATGGCCGATCCGAAATATCGTCCCTGTCCCTTGCTCGTGAAATATGTCGAAGCCGGTTGGCTCGGGCGCAAAACCCAGCGCGGGTTTTACGATTATCGGAGCGGCACGCCGATTCCGACGCGTTAATCCGGTGCCCCGCGGACCGTTGTTTCAAGCCGGGCTTCACAAAGCTGTCATCGAGCCTGTAGAATGGTAACGCAGGTGGGCTAGTCTTTGGATTTGAGGCGGATATCATCGTGAGGCCGCGGCGTTGCCGCCTGCGGGTAGCGCACAGGGCGAGGTAGCTGACGTGACGGTTCATTCCCAACCCAGGGTTTCCCCCGAGGCCTGTCCGGCGCTCGTGCTCAATGCCGACTTCCGGCCGCTGAGCTACTATCCTCTCTCGCTTTGGGCGTGGCAGGACTCGATCAAGGCGGTGTTCCTCGACCGGGTGAATATCGTTTCCAATTACGAAAAGTTCGTCCGAAGTCCGAGCTTCGAGATGCGGCTTCCCTCGGTGGTTTCGCTCAGACGCTATGTAAGACCTTCCCGCCATCCCGCCTTCACCCGTTTCAATGTGTTCCTCCGCGACCGCTTCAGCTGCCAATATTGCGGCTCCCGCGAGGATCTGACCTTCGACCATCTCGTCCCCCGCTCGAAGGGCGGCACCACGACCTGGAAAAATGTCGTCGCCGCCTGTTCCAACTGCAATCTTCGCAAGGGGGATCTGCGTCCCGGCGAGGCCCGCATGTGGCCGGCGCGGATGCCCTATCAGCCAACCGTCAACGATCTGCACCAGAACGGCCGCCGGTTTCCGCCCAATTATCTGCACGAAAGCTGGATGGATTATCTCTATTGGGATTCGGTCCTGGAGCCGTGACGCGCGGCAGCGGCAAGACGATCCTTGCTTTAGCTAGTGGCCATTGCTAGCAGCTGGGAATTTCGGTTCAACAGGGATTGCTGTGATATTGCTTTCGTAAAGTCGAGCTCCCTTTCCCACATCTCTTGCGAGAGCTGAACAATCAGTTGTCACCTCAGGACATGATTTTGGTCCTCATTCGCCACCCACTCGTGCGCCTTTCTCAGCCACTGAACGCTTCATCAACAGAACTACTGGAATGAGCAAAATCATTATTACGGCGAACGTCCAAAAGCAGTCGAAATAGGCAAGCGCCGACGCTTGCTGCTGGCGCAGACTCTCCAAAGCTTGCCAAGCGAGCTCCTGCGACAAGGCCGGATCGCCAGTCTGCTGGAGGAACAGTGACTGGGTTTGTTCGGTGAAGGAATTCACGGCCGGGTTAAAGGGGTCGAGATACTCGCCGAGCCGAAGGGTATGGAAATGCTCGCGGTGATCCTGCAGCGCCTGGCTCAAGGACGTTCCGACGCTGCCTCCCTCATTGCGTAGCAGACTAAACAAGCCAACGGCGGCTCCACGCAGCTCCTTCGGCGTGTATAGGTAGGCAGCGACATTTACCGGGGCGAAACAAAT
>DATARJ010000258.1:0-2101 GCA_036264205.1 Methylocella sp. | reverse complement strand
GCGCGCCAAAATCAAAACTGCTCGGCCGGCAGCGCCATCATCGTTCCAGCGCCGGCCGAGATGCGGGCGAGATGGGCGCTTGTCTCGGGCATGATGCTCTCCATGAAATATTTGCCGGTGAGCAGTTTCGCTTCCATCGCGGCGGCGTCGCCATTGCCTGACGTCTTGCTGACGGTCGCCGCCTTGGCGATTTGCGCCCACATGTAGCCGAGCGCAACCAGCCCAAAAAGGTGCATATAATCATAGGAACCCGCGCCCAAGTTCTCGGGGTCGGCAATCGCGTTTTGCATGAACCACATTGTCGCCTGCTCGAGATGCGCGAGGCCTTGCTTGAGACCCAACAGATAGGGCGCAAGGGAAACATCGGCTTCGTTGTCCTTGATGAAGGTTTTGATTTCGCCGAGGAACCCCATCATCGCGCGGCCGCCGTCCTTGGGAAGCTTGCGGCCGACGAGGTCGAGTGCCTGAATCCCGTTGGCGCCTTCGTAGATCATAGCTATGCGGGCATCGCGGACGAATTGCTCCATGCCCCATTCATCGATGTAGCCGTGGCCGCCGAGGACTTGTTGGGCCTTGACCGTGTTGTCGAAGCCCGTATCGGTCAATACCCCTTTCAACACGGGAGTGAGAAGGCCTAAGCTGTCCGCCGCGGCCTGGACTTCGGTCTTAGCGTTCGACCGGTGCGCGATATCGCTCTTGAGTGCGGTCCAAATCATAAGCGCCCGCGCGGCTTCGTTGAAAGCTCGAATCGTCATTAAATTGCGCCGCACGTCCGGGTGGACGATGATTGGATCGGCTGGCTTCTCGGGGTATTTCGGCCCCGCCAGCGAGCGGCCCTGCAAGCGGTCCTTGGCGTAGGCGGCGGCATTCTGGTAGGCGACCTCGGAGAGCGCCAAGCCCTGGATCGCGATGCCGAGACGAGCCTCGTTCATCATCACGAACATGGCGGGTAAGCCCTTATTCGGCTCGCCGACGAGCCAGCCCTTGGCGCCGTCATAATTCATAACGCAGGTGGCATTGGCGTGAATGCCCATTTTGTGCTCGATCGCGCCGCAGGTCACATTGTTGGAAGACCCGAGCGAGCCTTCCGGATCGATCAGGATTTTGGGCACCACAAACAGCGAAATGCCCTTGACTCCAGCGGGCGCTCCCTCGATCCGGGCAAGCACGAGGTGAATGATGTTTTCCGCAAGATCGTGCTCGCCGGACGAGATAAAGATTTTTTCGCCAAAAATCGCATAGGAACCGTCGCCATTCGGGACGGCCTTGGTTTTGAGGAGGCCGAGATCGGTGCCGCAATGCGATTCGGTGAGGTTCATCGTGGCCGACCAGTCGCCGCTGATCAGTTTCGGCACGAACATCTTTTTCTGCGCGTCCGTACCATGCGTCAGCAGAGCGGCAAGCGCGCCTTGGCTCAGGCCCGGATACAGCGCGAAAGCCATGTTCGCGGAACACGCGAATTCATTGACGATCGCGGCGAGCGTGTAGGGCAGCCCCTGGCCGCCATAATCGGGATCGGCCGCGAGCCCGACCCAGCCGCCTTCGACGTAAGCGCGATAGGCTTGCCTAAACCCGCGCGGCGTTGCAACCGAGCCATCTTTGTCGCGAACGCAGCCCGCGCGGTCGCCAGGCTGATTGAGGGGTTGCAGCGTTTCCTCGCAGAGTTTCGCCGCTTCCGAAACGATTGCCTCCACGACATCGGGCGTGG
This sequence comes from Methylocella sp., assembly GCA_036264205.1. Classification (GTDB taxonomy): domain Bacteria; phylum Pseudomonadota; class Alphaproteobacteria; order Rhizobiales; family Beijerinckiaceae; genus Methylocapsa. The sequence goes on along the minus strand of DATARJ010000258.1, from coordinate 393 downwards.
CGTCCGCGAAGCCGGGCAGATTATTGTAACGCTGGATCGGAAAAACATCGCGGAGAAGGAACAGGACTTCCGCGACGGGCGCCTTGTAACTCGGCATAAAAAAATGTCCTCCGGGCTACTCTAGTATCGGCACCCGCTTGCGGCCACATCTAGCAGGCGGCGGGCCTTCGGCAAATTGGTTTGCGCAAAGGGCTTTACCACGCAAGGCTTTACCAAATGTGCATATCACCTGCGTCCCGGCGCCGGGACGCAGCCAACCTCGCGGGAGCGATCGCCTGCTTACAGATAGTCTCTCCTACTTCGCCCGGCAAGATTAGAGGGGTGAAGGGCCAAAGGGCATAATATTATCCGGGACCATCGCCGGAATCAGTTGGAAATGATACGGCGACCCCG
>DATARJ010000162.1:0-3973 GCA_036264205.1 Methylocella sp. | reverse complement strand
ATACGCGATGGCGGAACAGATTCGCCAAATCCTCATGCAGGAACAGGATCATCAAATCGATTTGGCCACTGCCCTCGGCATAGAAGTTCCCGACGTTAGCGGTGGTCCCAAAGGACGCCCCATGAGCAAACGCCGCTAATTTTGCTTGCATCGCCCAGCAGAACGGTCCGTGGAAATTCGCCGCATACCCTGGACGACGGCGTCGAGGATGTCCGCACGAGAAGCCGCCCCATCGGCTAGCGGCTTACGGCTAGAGGGGGTTCGACCTTAGCACTTATCGTGCCCACGAATGACTGCTTAGGCTCATGGAGAAAAGAACTCGCAGCGAGCATATCTCGTCAGCGTCGCATCTATAAGCGAATTCCTAAGGTCTGCCGAGCGGGTCCGACCAGAACCCGAGATCCCCGCCACAATTGGAGCTACCATTGCCGAGTTGCGATGGTATGCTCGCCAAATCTGTAACGAAACCTGCCTGCGATGCTCTGCGACCGCGTAGCGATCGTCGTCCCGGCGATGTAATCGGAGACTGCGCGTCGCGTCCGAAGGCCAGTTCGGCACGTCGCTGGCGCGAACCGCATGTCAATACTGAAAAAAATCCTCTTTCACAAACTTGTGCCTGGCAAAAAGGCTGCGTCGGAGGCTTAGCCCTGGCTAGTTAGAACGAAACACGCGGTGGATACGACGAATCGCGCCATGGGCTGCTCACCAAGGCCCTTGACTGACAAAAGCCGCGCCCCAAATTTTTTTGCTGGTTCGGCGGGTCGTGAACGCCTGAAACGACCTAGCTCAAGCCTGCATGTGGCAACCATGATCGCAACCGCGCGTACTGGCGCCGTGGTGAGAAGGGGTGGGGAGCTCGCGGCGCGCGAGCTCGGCCACTCCACGCTTCCAGCCGGACAATGTCTTATGGCCAAAGCCCGCGGCAATCTTGGCCGGCAACGCGGCTCGCGGCGGGGTTTCGTGCACAGTGTGTCCACTCAAACCTTTGGAGAATAGGCCATGAACATGCGTGATCTCATTCCTTGGAGCCGGAGGCAGGATCTCGTCCCGGACTTTTTCCGCGATGAAACATCCAGCCCGTTTCTCACGTTGCATCGTGAAATGAACCGCCTTCTTGAAGATGCCTTTCGCGGCTTCGCCTCTACTTCGCTTCCCGGGCGCCGGATGGATTTCGTGAATCCCGCCTGGCCGAAGCTCGAAGTCGCCGAAAGCGAAAAACAAATTACGATCTCGGCGGAAATTCCCGGCATGGAGGAAAAAGACGTCGAGGTTCTCTTGAACGACGGCAATTTGATCCTTCGCGGCGAAATGAAATCCGAGACGGAGGACAAGGAGCGCCAGTTCAGCGAACGTTTCTACGGCCGCTTCGAACGGCAAATTCCGGTCGGGATTGACATCGACGAAAACAAGGTCGAGGCCTCGTTCAAGAACGGCGTTCTCAAGGTCGTTTTGCCGAAGACCGAGCGAGCGCAGACGAAGGCAAAACGGATCGCCATCAACAACCCAACGAAACACTGAGGCTTGATCGTTTGGAAATGGACGGTTCCCGCCGGTTGAAAAAAGCGGCGGGGAATCGCCCAAGGCTTGACGAGGGTCGGCGTTCGGAAATCGGACTGTTGGCGAAGGCGGACGCGCCATGTGCCGATCGGCGAAACCATTGCTGCCTGCCCTCCTAATCAAAAAAGGATCCGTTGAAGGTCGGTTTCGGCAGCGGTTTGGCTGTCCTTCTAATTGTTTCCCTGCGCCTCGGCGGCCGAAACCGCGGTCATGTTGATGATCCCGCGCGCCGTCACCGAAGGCGTCAGGATATGGGCGGGCTTGGCGGCGCCGATCAGGATCGGGCCGACGGGCAGGGTGTCGGCCATGATCATCGTCATCGTATAGGCGATATTGGCGGCGTCGAGATTGGGCATAATGAGAATGTTCGCCTCCCCTTTCAGACGCGAAGATGGCAACACGAGGTCGCGCATCGCCTGCGACAAAGCGGTATTGGCCTGCATCTCGCCATCGGCTTCGAGATCTGGGGCTCGCTGGCGCAAGATTTCGAGCGCATCGCGCATCTTGCGGGCCGAAGGCGTGTCATCCGAACCGAAATCCGAATGCGACACGAGGGCAATTTTCGGCTCGATCCCGAACCGGCGAACGTGGGCGGCGCACATCAGTGCCATTTCCGCGATCTCCGGGGCGGCGGGATCGCGCCGGACGTGCGTGTCGGCGATAAAAAAGGCGCCCTTATTGGTGATCATCAAGCACATCGCGGAAAGATCGGTCGCGCCGGGAACGAGCCCGATAATGTCCTTGATGTAGCGCAACCGCGGATGGAAGCGGCCGTCGAGGCCGCAAATCATGGCGTCGGCGTCGCCACGCTTCACCGCAATCGCCGCGATCACCGTCGAATTGGTCCGCACCAAGGTCCGCGCGGCCTTGGGCGTGATCCCCCGCCGCCCGGACGCATCGAGATAGGCCGCGACATAATCGCGATAGCGCGGATCGTCATTTGGATCGACAAGATCGAAATCTTTCCCCGGCCGCACCGCTAGGCCAAACCGTTCGATACGAGTCTCGATCACTTCGGGACGCCCGACGAGAATGGGTTTGGCGATCCCTTCCTCGACGACGGTTTGAGTCGCGCGCAGCACCCGTTCGTCCTCGCCTTCCGCGTAAATCACGCGCTTGGGGCAAGCTTTGGCGGCCTGTATCACCGGCTTCATGACGAAGCCGGAACGGAACACAAAGCGGGACAATGTCTCTTCATAAAGGGCGAAATCGGCGATCGGCCTTTTCGCAACGCCCGTGTCCATCGCGGCCTTGGCGACCGCCGGCGCGATGCGCAGGATCAGGCGCGGATCGAATGCCGCCGGAATAAGACTGTCCTTGCCGTAATGCCGCGCCTTGCCACCGTAGGCCCTGGCAACCACGTCGGACGGCGGCTCATGCGCCAATTGGGCGATCGCACGCGTCGCGGCGAGCTTCATTGCCTCGTTGATGGCCGTGGCGGCAACATCGAGAGCGCCGCGAAAAATGTAGGGAAAGCAAAGCACGTTATTGACTTGATTCGGAAAATCGGAACGTCCGGTGCAAATCAGGGCGTCCGGCCGCGCCGCGAACGCCACGCCTGGCTCGATTTCGGGAGTGGGATTGGCGAGCGCCATGATCAGCGGCCGCTCACCCATTTTCTTCGCCATCTCCGGGGTCAAGACGCCTCCCGCCGAAAGCCCGAGAAAAATATCGGCGCCGCCGATGACATCCTTGAGCGCGCGCGCATCGGTATCCTGGGCATAGATCTCAACGTAACTATTCATCAACGCCTTGCGGCCGCGATACACCACACCTTCGATATCGGTGACAAAAATGTTCTCGCGCTTGGCGCCAAGGACGACCAAGAAATCCAGGCAGGCAAGCGCCGCCGCGCCGGCGCCCGAGGTCACGATCTTGACGCTGCCAATTGTTTTACCGGTAAATTCCATGGCGTTGAGGATCGCCGCGCCGACGATAATCGCGGTGCCGTGCTGATCGTCGTGAAACACCGGAATCGACATGCGTTCGCGCAGCTTGCGCTCGACTTCGAAACATTGCGGCGCCTTGATATCCTCGAGATTGATGCCGCTAAACGTTGGCTCCAGCGCGGCTATGATGTCCACCAGCCGGTCGACATCGTTTTCCGCGATCTCGATGTCGAACACATCGATCCCCGCGAATTTCTTGAAAAGAACCGCCTTGCCTTCCATCACGGGTTTGCCCGCGAGGGGACCTATGTTTCCAAGCCCCAAGACCGCGGTGCCATTGGTCACCACCGCGACGAGATTTTGCCGTATCGTAAGTTCGGCCGCCGCGCGGGGATCGACGGCGATTGCGAGGCATGCCGCGGCGACGCCGGGCGAGTAGGCAAGCGACAGGTCATGTTGCGTCCCAAGCGGCTTGGTTGCCACGATCTCAAGCTTGCCGGGGCGCGGCGAACGATGGTAGAGGAGCG
>DATARJ010000064.1:0-3040 GCA_036264205.1 Methylocella sp. | reverse complement strand
CGCGATATTGACCCTTTGTCAAACGATGAGTGCTTGCAAGGACGCTTTCGATGACCACTATGACTTTTTTGCCACGCTCCAAACCCCTCGAAGCTCGCATGAGGGGAGTTGCTATTTGATTTGCCGCGAGAGCGGCTCTGCAGTGCGACATCATGGGCTCTACCCATGGCGTTAAGGATTCGCGATAAACTGTGGCAAGGCATCGGAAACACGATCCCGAACGCCTAGGGGAAAGGCCACAAAAAACATGGAGCTGCTGGATGAACCGCACGATTGGTCGGTGGCGACGGGCCCTTGTTTATGTCGTTGTGTTGCTTGGGTTTGGCCTCGGGATCTCTGGAGCCGCCGCGCATTCGCGTCTCGTGAAATCCGATCCTTCCTCGCGCGCGGTGCTCGCTACGGCGCCCAAGGAGTTGAAGCTATGGTTCAACGAGGGGGTCGAGCCGGCGTTCGCGAAGGTGTGGATCGTCCCGGCAAAGGGAGCGCAGATCCCCTTGACCAGCCGTGGCGACAGTTCCAATCCGCGGCTTCTGATCGTCGCGCTGCCGGACAATCTGCCAGCCGGGCCGGTCAACATCGGATACCATATGTTGTCCGTTGACGGCCACGTGGTCGACGACAAGCTTACCTTCACGGTCAAGCCTCCATAAGTTAGGCTGCGCGATCATGATCGATCCATTTGCGATTGTCAGAGCCGTTGCAACCCTGGCGGCGGCCATCGTCGTGGGTTCCGGGGTGTTGGTCTGGTATACGCGCGACGCCCTAGCGCCGGCCGGAGGGTCCGTCTGGCGTCGCCGGGTCGTTTTGTCGGTATTGGTGGCTGCCTTTGCCGGAGCTGCCGCGACGGGGCTGGGTGCGGCGGGGGCCGCCGCCGACGCCGCGGGAGCCGCAAGATCTTCGGTTGATGGCTCGATCATTGGGACTTTCCTCCTCAAGACCGGGGTCGGCCGGATCGCGATTATTGAAATCGGTTGCGCCGTGGCGGCTTGCATCCCCGCCGTGATTGCCTGGATCACGATTAAGAAATCATCGACATCAGACCGGGCTTTGTTGTTGGCCGCGCTGGCCGCGGGTATTGGCCTCGCTGTATTCCCCTTCAATAGCCATCCGGTTACGCTTGATCAGCAGATCGTGGGTCTTTCCGCCTCCATTGCGCACCGTCTCGCGTTAGGCGTCTGGCTTGGCGGGTTGCCCGCGCTTATTTTATTGATTGGAGCGGGACCGGTCCCGGACGACACGCGGCGATTAGCCGCCGTTATCCTCCGCCGCTTTTCGCGGCTCGCGACGATTGCGATGGGGATCATCCTAATAAGTGGCGTGCTGTTAACATGGTTCCTTGTGCGGAATTTTTCGAGTGCGATCGGAACCGAATATGGCCATCTATTGCTCTTGAAGCTCGCCCTGCTTGGCGGCGTTCTTTTCATTGCCGGAGGCCTGCAACGGCACCTATTGCCGATGCTAGAGGCAAAACCGAGCGATAGCACTTTCCGAAGCTATGCCAGCCGGGTAAAGTTCGAGACCATGCTAGCCATCTTGATTGTCGTGGTAGCCTCCGATATGGCGGGGTTGGCGCCGCCGGAGCATGAAAACATTGTCTGGCTGCTACCCTTCCGTTTCTCATTTGCGGCAAGCTGGCCCGTTCCCTGGGTGCCGACGCGTTTCGTCGGCGGCACCGCACTCATTTTGGCGGGCCTTTTGGTCCTCGCGTTTCGCGCCGTGCCGTGGCTTAGGCCCGCATGGTTCCGGCTGCGGGCCAATGCCGCTCTTGCCGCCGGGATTGCCACTACGCTCGCAGGAAGCGCCCTCGCCTTTCCGGCGATTTCAGTGCAGGCGTTTCCGGATACATACCTCACGACAGAAATTCCCTATGCGGTAACGTCGGTTGCCGCGGGTCTCAACCACTATGAGCAAAATTGCACTCCGTGCCACGGCGTGAGTGGCCATGGCAACGGCCCTCTGGCGCCGAGCATGCCAGTGACCCAGAAACCGGCCGATCTTTCGGCGCCGCACACGGCCCTGCACACCCCCGGCGATCTCTATTGGTGGATTACCCATGGCATGGCAGGAACTCCCATGCCGGGCTTCGCCGACGCGCTCACCAATGACGATCGCTGGGACATCATCAATTTTCTCGGCGCTTTTGCCGTCGGCTACCAGGCACGCGTCATTGAAACCAAGATCAACCCGGGCCAGCACTGGCTGGGGCCGGTCGATTTCCAAGTCACCGATGAAACCGGCAACACCAACCTGCTGACCGATTACCAGCGCAAATCCGCGCTGCTCTTGGTGCTATTTTCTTGCACGGAGGAGAACTTAGCGGCAGAGACCGCGCGCCTCGAACAGTTGTTTTCAGCCCGCGAAAGGCTGGTAGCGCTCGGCGCCAAGATCATCCTCATTGCGCCTGGCAAGACGTGCGCGCCGCTACGAAGCCTAGCAAAGGGCAAGATTCTTATCGCCGATCGCGACACGGAGGATGTGGCCGCCAGCTACGGCTTGTTCACACGCACCTTTCTTAACCGGAGACAGGACGTGGTGCGGGCTCCCCTATTGCACGCCGAGTTCTTGATCGACCGCTGGGGCTATATTCGCGCGCGCTGGCTTCCCGAGGAGGACAACGCCTGGAGCGACCTCGGCTATCTCGAAACCCAGCTCCAAAAATTGTCGCAGGAGCCGCCAGCCCCGCCGCCGCCGGACGTTCACTCGCAGCATTAATCGAATGCCGCCGTAGCCTCCTTTGAGCCCGTGCCGTGCACCAAGGCTCGTAGCAATAGACCCCCTCCCTGCCACGCGCGATTACAGCATCGCGGGCAGCAACCTGTCGGGCGGGTGGTGGCCGTCCATGAAGGTCTTGATGTTGACGATGACCTTCTCGCCCATGTCGAGGCGCCCCTCCAGGGTGGCCGATCCCATGTGCGGCAGCAGCACCACATTCTTCAGCCGCAGAAGCTTGGGATCGACCTTCGGCTCGTGCTCGAACACGTCGAGGCCGGCGCCGGCGAGTTCGCCCTTCTCCAGCATTTTCGCCAGCGCATTCTCGTCG
>DATARJ010000053.1:0-2612 GCA_036264205.1 Methylocella sp. | reverse complement strand
CGAAGTTCCCGTTAAACCGCCGTGGACCAGAGTTCGCGGTCCTGGCAACGCGCCTTCGCTTGCGTTTGATCCAGCCGTCCGCTAGGTTTGCACTATCTTAGTCATGTGAGCTGCCAAATTGGCTTTCGGTTCCAATATTTTGCGCACAGGAGCTAAACTCCACGCGCCGTTGAGCAGCGCGCGGGTGCTTTATTCCGGATTGCTTCGGCTTATCCGCCCCTGAGGGCCGGCCGGGCGATGCGCCTGGGCGCTTAGGGGAACGCGGCAAACCTTTGAAGCCAATTTGGACCGGACAAACGCGATGACAAACCCAGCTACCTCTTTCCCGGCGTCGCCCGCGCGCCACAACGCGCAATCCGTCTTCATTTTCGACACTACCTTGCGCGACGGCGAACAATCCCCCGGTGCCTCGATGACCTTCGAGGAGAAACTGCAAGTGGCAAGCCTCCTCGACGCGATGGGCGTCGATATTATCGAGGCCGGTTTCCCGGTGACCTCGGAAGGCGATTTCGAGGCAGTCCTCGCGATCGCCAAACGCATGAAGCGGGCGAGCGTCGCGGGTCTTGCCCGCGCGGCCGCGAAGGATATCGACCGTTGCGCCGAAGCTGTGCGTCCGGCGCTCCGCCCACGCATCCATTTGTTTATTTCGACCTCGCCGCTCCACATGAAATATAAGCTGCAAAAGGAGCCCGGCGAGGTTCTCGAAATGGTCGCGGCAAGCGTCGCGCGGGCGCGCAACCTCGTCGGCGACATCGAATGGTCGGCCGAGGATGGAACAAGATCCGAAATCGAGTTTCTCTGCCGCTGCATCGAATCCGCCATCAAGGCGGGCGCCACGACCATCAATATCCCCGATACCGTCGGCTACGCGGTGCCGCACGAATACCGGGCTTTGTTCGAGACTGTGCGCGAAAGAGTGCCCAATTCGGACAAGGCAGTCTTTTCCGTTCATTGCCACAATGATCTCGGTCTTGCCGTCGCCAACACGCTGGCCGGTGTCGAAGGCGGCGCGCGGCAGGTCGAATGCACGATCAACGGCATGGGCGAGCGCGCCGGCAATGCCGCCATGGAAGAGGTCGTGATGGCGCTACGCGTGCGCGGCGATACCCTCCCCTACCACACCAACATCGATACGACGATGCTGACACGGGCCTCAAAACTCGTCTCGGCGGTGAGCTCGTTCCCGGTGCAATACAATAAGGCCATCGTCGGGCGGAACGCTTTCGCGCATGAGAGCGGCATTCACCAGGACGGCATGCTGAAGAATGCCGGGACCTATGAGATCATGACTCCGGAGAGCATCGGCATGGCCAAGACATCGCTCGTCATGGGCAAGCATTCTGGCCGCCACGCTTTTAAGGAGAAACTGAAGGAATTGGGCTACGAGCTTGGCGAAAACGCCCTCGAGGACGCTTTCGCCCGTTTCAAGGATCTCGCCGATCGCAAGAAGATCGTCTACGACGAGGATCTGGTAGCGCTTGTCGACGACGAGATCGCCCATGCGTATGACCGCATCAAGCTTGTCGCGCTCACCGTGATCGCGGGCACCAAGGGGCCGCAATCGGCGGCCTTGACGCTCGATATCGGTGGCGAGCAGAAGACCCATCAGGCGACGGGGAACGGCCCGGTCGATGCGATTTTCAACGCGATCCTCGCGCTCGTGCCGCACAAAGCCGTGCTTGAACTTTTTCAGGTGCATGCCGTCACCCAGGGAACCGACGCGCAAGCAGAGGTTTCCGTGCGGCTCGCCGAGGGCGGCAAATCGGTCACCGCCAAGGGCGCCGATCCCGACACCCTCGTGGCGTCGGCGAGGGCCTATATCGCGTCCCTGAACAAGCTAATCGTCAAGCGGGGAAAGCAGCGTCCTGAGGTCTTGACGGGGTGAGGAATAATATAAACGGCAATCCAGTCAGCAACTGGCTTCGGCGGAGGCAAAGTGGCAAATGCCGGCAAGCTTTAGGAATGGCCCAGGTGGCACGGAGTTTGTTTTGATCGAGATGTTCAAAACATATCAATTTTGCTGACCTAGCTCGCTCGGGAATCGTTAGCAACGGCGTAGCTTCTTCGTATTCAATTTTACCCTCGGACAATCGGGAACCATCCTTCAGCGGTCGCGTTTCGCCGCAATTCGCTGCAATGAAGGAGTGGTCCAGATGAGAAAGAGTTTGTTGGGTACGATCGCAGGAGCGGCGCTGATCGCGGGCGGCGGCTTGGCCGCGGCCCAGCAGCGCATGGATGATTCACTCGGCGGCGCAAGTGGAGCTAAGGGTTCTTCTCAACGCGAGTTGGGCGGCGCGCCGCCCGAACGCCAACCGGGCGCGATGCAAGGCCCGGCCCACAAGCGGTCCGGCGCCGTCGATGAAAAAGAGCGGCGCTCCGGCCCGTCCGGCGAGATGCAAGGCCCGGCCCACAAGCGGTCCGGCGCCGTCGAGGAAAAAGAGCGGCGCTCCGGCCAGTCCGGCGAGATGCAGGGCCAGACCCAGAAGCGGTCCGGCGCCGTCGAGGAACGCTCCGGCCAGTCCGGCGAGATGCAAGGCCCGGCCCACAAGCGGTCCGGCGCCGTCGAGGAAAAAGAGCGGCGCTCCGGCCAGTCCGGCGAGATGCAGGGCCAG
>DATARJ010000041.1:0-4438 GCA_036264205.1 Methylocella sp. | reverse complement strand
TGTGGCGCGGCGATGCTCGTCCTTGCCTTCGGCTTGTTTGCACGCCGCTGGATCGGCGGCGGCGACGCAAAGCTGGCCGCGGCGACCGCGATCTGGCTTGGTTTCGATCATCTCGGCGATTACGCGCTTTCCGCCAGCGCTCTCGGTGGACTGCTGACCCTCTCGATCATCGGGCTTCGAAGATGGCCCTTGCCGGGCGCTCTCGTGGCACGCCAATGGATCGCTCGCCTGCACGAGCCCGGTACCGGCATCCCTTATGGCATCGCCCTCGCGAGCGCCGGCCTCATTCTCTACCCCGAAACCGCGATCTGGCTCGCCGCCACCGCTGCTATCCATTAAACTTGCTTGGAGTTGCCTCGATGCCGATCGAGTGGGCCATCATCCTGGTAGTCGCTGTCTCGGATGCAATCCTTCTAGCGGAGACCTCCTTTCGCCTGGAAGCCTCCCCGGAACTGAGGATCCTAGGCCTGTGGATCCTTTTGGCCGTAATTATTGCGCTTTGCCGCTTGATAAAAAGTTTCCCCAGAATAACCCACAGATTAGCCCATCTCAGCTGTACCGTTCTCTCGCTGATCCTGTTCAGCAATGCCGTTTCAATTCTGAGTTTCATCCTCACTGGTATTCTGCCCTTGCCCACATGGGACAGGGCACTGGCCACAGCCGATCGCGCGCTCGGTCTGGATTGGCTTGATATGTACCAATGGCTCACCCGTCATCCTGCGATTGAAGACTTCGCCCACGCGGTATACAATAGCCTTGGCTGGGAGATGCTGATCTTGCTCATCGCCCTGGAACTGCTCGGCCACCGTAACCAGGCAAGGGCATTTTTACTCTGGTTCATGGTTTCAACGATTGCCGCTTTAGGTATCGGGACACTCATCCCTGCCGCCGGGGCTTTTGTGTACTACCACCTGCCCGTAGCTTCCACCATCGGTTACGTTTCCCAATGGGCCGACCTGCGTGATGGCACTTTACGCACCATCAATCCGTATAACTACCAGGGCCTGGTGGTCTTTCCTTCCTTCCACGCCACCCTCGCCGTGCTCTGTGCCTGCGCCGCATGGCCGTTGCGTATCGTCAAAATCCCATTGCTGGCTTTAAATCTGCTTATCATCCTGTCCTCTCCCGCCACGGGAGGGCACTATTTCATCGATATCATCGCCGGCACTATTTTGGCCGCTTTGACCATAAGCCTAACGAGCTACATCTTAAGCTGGACAGGGCGGCGCTTGAAGCAAAATGTTCGACACGCGGACGTGCCCGCGCTCGCTACGAAATAATGTGCGGCGGAGTGAACAGAAACGGTTGGCCCGGAACCCGCGATCTGGCTCGCCGCGGCCGCTGACGCGCACGCAGGTCCCGCGCAATTGTCGCCACAATACTCCGGCCCCTTCGGATTTGCCGGGCTGTTTTGCAGAAATTTGGCATGGGAAATGCTTTCTGCTCCTGGCACGCCAATCACGGCGGTTCGCCGTGCGGCTTGTAGTGCTTCGGCCCGCGGCGCTTTCTTGGTCGCTGATTGCGTCCTCACGATTCGCTCCGATAAGAGCGACCATTCGAGAAAGGCCACATGCCGCTAACCATGACCAAGACAGCCGGCGACAGGGAGTGCTTGCCAATGCCCGAGCCTCGATGTTTCGATGAAATGACCTTGGCGGACGGCGCGATCCGGCTAGTCTATGGCAAGATCGCGAGCTGGCTCGCGGCGACGCCGGCCGGGCTTCTCGCCTCGCGCCGCTCGCAAGCGGAGTGGTTGTTTCGGCGGATCGGCATCACCTTCGCGATCTATGGCGAGGGCGAACAGGACGGAGCCGAGCGGTTGATCCCTTTCGATATCATTCCCCGCATGCTACTGCGCTCGGAATGGACCCTCCTTGAAGCCGGCCTTGTGCAGCGGGTGAAGGCCCTCAACCTGTTCCTTGCCGATATCTATGGCGCGCGGGAGATCGTCAAGGCGGGGTACATCCCAGCCGATCTCGTCACGCGCAACGCCGAATTCCGGCCGGAAATGGCGGGCTTTCGGGTGCCGCACGAGATTTACGTCCATATCGCCGGCATCGATGTGGTCCGCACCGGCGAAGACGACTTCTACGTGCTTGAAGACAATGTCCGCACCCCCTCCGGGGTCTCCTACATGCTGGAGAATCGTGAGGTCATGATGCGACTCGCGCCTGATCTTTTCGCCGAGCATCGCGTCGCGCCGGTCGAGAATTATCCGGATGCGCTTCTCGCCGCCTTGCAGTCGGTCGCGCCTCCGGCAGCCGCAGGCGAACCAACGATCGTGGTGCTGACGCCCGGCCGGTTCAACTCGGCCTATTACGAACACTCCTTCCTGGCCGATAAGCTTGGCGTTGAACTCGTCGAAGGCGGCGACCTGCTCGTCGAGGACGATGTCGTCTATATGCGCACCACGGAGGGAGCGAAAAGAGTCGATGTCATCTACCGGCGGATCGACGACGGTTTCCTCGATCCGCGCGCGTTCAGACCGGATTCGATCATCGGTGTCGCCGGCCTGATGGGCGCCTACCGGGCGGGCAATGTGACCATCTCCAATGCCGTCGGCACTGGCATCGCCGACGACAAGGCGATCTATACCTATATGCCGGAGATTATCGAATTTTATCTCGGCGAAACCGCGACTTTGAACAATGTGCCGACATGGCGTTGCCGCGAGCCCGGCGCTTTGTGTTATGTGCAGGAACATCTCGCCGAACTCGTTGTGAAGGAGGTCAATGGCTCCGGCGGCTACGGCATGCTTGTCGGACCGCATGCCTCAAAGGCCGAACGCGAAGTTTTCGCGGCGAAACTCGCCCGCGATCCTGCTAATTTCATTGCTCAGCCAACCCTCGCGCTCTCCACAACCCCGGCTTTTTTTGATGCCGGAATCGCGCCGCGCCATGTCGATTTGCGGCCCTTCGTTCTCACCGGCGCGAATGGCATAAGGGTCGTGCCGGGCGGATTGACAAGAGTGGCCTTGAAGGAGAATTCGCTCGTCGTCAATTCGAGCCAGGGCGGCGGCACCAAGGATACCTGGATTGTCGAGGATTCGATCTTTGACGAAAATCTCCCGTTGCAAAGCCAAACCCAATCGACGACTAGAGAAGGGCGGTGCCGCGAAGCCGACCACGGGTTCGGCCAAGCCGGCTTGGGGAAGGGACGAAGGGAGGTAGTGGGCGAGACGTGATACAATGCCTCTGTTTCCGCATGGGTCAATTTCGCTCAATCAAGCTTTAAGAGGCAGGCGATGCTTTCCCGCACGGCGGACAATCTCTACTGGCTTGCGCGCTACGTGGAGCGCGCCGATTTTCTCGCCCGGATCATCAAGGCGGCGCAACGCCTGGCCACCCTGCCCGCGAGCTATTCCGGCACCGGCACCGAATGGGAAAGCGCGCTTGAATCGTCGGGCGCCGCGGAGGGTTTCCGGACCACGCGCGGCGCCGCCGAGGAGGCCAATGTCGTCGATTACCTGACCTTCGCACCGGACAATCCTTCCTCAATCCGCAATTGCATCAAATATGCCCGGGCCAATGGGCGGACGGTGCGGACTGCGCTGACCGCCGAAATGTGGGAAGCGATTAACGGCGCCTGGATCGAACTTGGACGATTCGAAGCAAGCAACAATGGTTCCAGCCGCTACGACCGCGAGGCGTTGTCGCATTTCCTAGAATTCGTCCAAAAGACATCGCTCGACTACGACGGATCCGTTGACCGCACCATGTTGCGCAACGACGCCTATTGGTTCTCGCGCGTCGGCCTCTATATCGAGCGGGCGGACAACACCGCCCGTATCCTCGACGTGAAATATCACGTGCTATTGCCGCAAAACGAGACGGTCGGCGGGTCGCTCGACTATTTCCAATGGACCGCGATCCTGCGCGCGGTCTCGTCGCTCACCGCCTATCATTGGGTCTATCGCGAGAGCGTGAAGCCATGGCTGGTCGCCGATCTTCTGATCCTAAAAAAGGAAATGCCGCGCTCGCTGATCGCGTGCTATGACAATATCATCCGTTTCCTCGACGCGATCGGCGACGCCTATGGCCGCGCCGGCGCATCGCAAAGACAGGCGCATGAGGTGATGGCGCGGCTCGCGAATGCAACGACAAAGGAGATTTTTAAGACCGGCCTGCATGAATTCATTACTGCCTTCGTCGAAGACAACGACCGGCTGGGGCAAGAAATCAACGGCCAATATCTTTTGCATTGAGGGACTCACCCGGGCTATCCAGCGAGCCGGACCCATAAGGAGGAAACATTTCTGGCAAGGCGGTGGTCGCCCACATTTTAACGCGATATGAAAGTGGCTTTGCACCAAGTTGCGCTAGAATCGCGAGACGATTTCGAGTTCGGGTGACGACATGACGGTTCTGGTGACAGGCGGGGCCGGCTATATCGGCGGCCATATGGTGCTCGCGCTTCTCGACGTGGGCGAAAAGGTTGT
>DATARJ010000007.1:0-2985 GCA_036264205.1 Methylocella sp. | reverse complement strand
GATGATCGCGCTCACCGCGTCGATGGTCTTCGTCTCGACCGGGACCGAGGCTGAGGCGCTTCTGCTCGAGACGAATTTCATCAAGCAGATGAAGCCGCGCTTCAATGTCTTGATGCGTGACGACAAGTCGTTTCCCTATATCCTGCTCACCGGCGATCATGCCGCGCCGCAGATCACCAAGCATCGCGGCGCGCGCAACCGGAAGGGAGAGTATTTTGGCCCCTTCGCGAGCGTCTGGGCCGTCAATCGCACCTTGAACGCCTTGCAGCGCGCCTTTCTGTTGCGTTCCTGCACGGACAGCTTTTACGCCAATCGCACGCGGCCGTGCCTGCTCTATCAGATCAAGCGCTGCTCCGCCCCTTGCACCCAGGAAATCACCGAAGCTGAATATGCCCAACTCGTGGCCGAGGCCCGCGCGTTTTTGTCCGGCAAGAGCCGCGCCGTGCGCGATCACCTCGCCGAGGAAATGGCCACTGCCTCGGCCGCAATGGAATTCGAACGCGCGGCTAGGTTGCGCGACCGCATCGCCGCGCTCTCCGCCATCCAAGGCGCGCAGGGGATCAACCCCAAGACCGTCGAAGAGGCGGATGTCTTCGCCATCGTCGAACAAGCTGGGCAGTTCTGCGTCGAGGCGTTTTTTTTTCGGACCTTTCAGAATTGGGGTAATCGCGCCTATTTTCCGCGCGCCGACAAGAGCCTCGCGCCAGACGAGGTCCTCGATTCCTTTCTCGCCCAGTTTTACGCCGACAAGCCGCCGCCGCGCCTTATTCTGCTTTCCCACGATATCGAGAATCGTGGCGTTCTAGAGGAGGCCTTGCGCGAACGCTCCGGCCACAAAATCGAGATCGCCGTGCCTCGAAGAGGAGAGAAAAGAGACCTGGTCGAACACGCCCGGCAAAATGCCGGCGAGGCCTTGGGACGCAAATTGGCCGAATCCGCCTCGCAGACAAAACTCCTCGCCGCGCTCGCCGGGGCTTTTGAGCTCGCCCGCGCGCCGCGCCGGATCGAGGTCTACGATAACTCCCATATCATGGGAACGAACGCGGTCGGCGCGATGGTCGTGGCTGGCGCGGAGGGCTTCATAAAAACGCATTATCGTACGTTTAACATCCATAACTGCGACACGATTCCAGGGGACGATTATGCCATGATGCGGGAAGTCCTGCGGCGGCGCTTCGCGCGGCTCATGAGGGAAGAATCCGCCTTGCCCGGGAATTCTGGGACAGCGGGGGACGACAAGCCGGTCTTCCCAGATAGGCCAGACCTCGTCCTTATCGACGGCGGCCAGGGACAATTCGACGCCGCGCAAGGTGTTTTGGAGGAGCTTGGCGTCACCGGCGTGGTGGTCGCGGCGATCGCCAAGGGTCCGGACCGCAACGCCGGGCGGGAGAGTTTCTTCATGGCCGGCAAGGAGCCGTTCAAGCTGTCGCCGCGCGATCCGGCGCTGTATTTCGTGCAACGGCTGCGTGACGAGGCGCATCGTTTCGCGATCGGAACCCATCGGGCGCACCGCAAAAAGGAGTTCACCAAAAGCCCGCTCGACGAAATCCAAGGGGTCGGCCCGGCGCGCAAGCGGGCCCTTCTCCACGCTTTCGGCACCTCCAAGGCGATTTCCCGCGCGGCCCTATCCGATTTCGCGAAAGTCCCGGGAATAAACGCAGCAACCGCACGGCTGGTCTATGATTTTTTCCACGAACGTGGCAGACAATAGGCCCATCATACGTTATCGGCGCGGCCGGTTCGGCGTGGCGGAGCGTGTGTGGCCTATTGGCAGAGCCTCGGAGAGAGTGTTTCCCCGGCCATGGCGATCACAATTCTAGCGAGAAATCCGGGCCTGGCCTGGAGTGTGCCGAATATCCTGACCTATGGGCGGGTGGCGGCGGTGCCGGTCGTGGCCGGCTGCCTCTTTTGGCCCGAGGTCGCATGGATGCGCTGGGTCGCGCTCGGCCTTTTCATTGCCGCCGCGATCACCGATTTTCTGGATGGCTATTTGGCCCGCGCGTGGTCGCAGCAATCGCGGCTCGGCCAGATGCTCGATCCAATCGCCGACAAGCTGCTCGTCTCCGCCGTCCTGATGATGCTCGCCGCCGATCATACCATCGCCGGCTATTCGCTGGCCGCGGCGATCGTCATTCTTTTCCGGGAGATTCTTGTGTCCGGGCTGCGCGAATATTTGGCCGAGCTCAAGGTCTCGGTTCCGGTGAGCAAGGTGGCGAAATGGAAGACCATGTTGCAGCTCGTCGCGCTCGGCTTTCTCATCGCGGGCCCTTCTGGTGACGAAATTGTTCCTGGGCTGACGAAATCCGGCTTGGTCCTGCTTTGGCTGTCCGCTCTTCTCACGCTCTACACCGGCTGGGACTATTTGAAAGCCGGCTTGAAGGAAATCATCGGCGAGCCATCATGAAAGCTCTTTACTTCGCATGGGTGCGCGAACGCATCGGCAAGGCCGAAGAAGAGATCGCGCCGCCGGAAGACATCAAAACCGTCGCCGAACTCATGGCGTGGCTGAGCGGTAAGGGCGAAAACTATGCCGCCGCTTTCGCGCATATCAAGACGATGCGCGCGGCGCTCGACCGCACTCATGTCAAGCACGACGCCTTGATTCAGGACGCGCGGGAGGTCGCCTTTTTTCCGCCGATGACCGGAGGATGAAGGCGTGCGTACGCGTATTTTTGTGCGCGTTCACAAGGAGAGTTTCGATGTTGCGGCCGAAGCCGCCCGGCTGACGCAGGGGCGCACCGATATAGGCGCGCTGGTAAGTTTTACCGGGCTTTGCCGCGACGAGGGCGGCGCTTTGACGGCGCTCGAAATCGAATATTATCCCGGCATGGCGGAGGCCGAAATCAACCGCGCCGCCCTTGAGGCGGCCTCCCGGTGGCCGCTCGAAGCTATCCTCACCGTGCACCGGCATGGTTTGATTCTGCCGGGTGAGCCGATCGTTCTTGTCATCACCGCGAGCCAGCATCGCGGCGAAGCTTTCGCGGC
>DATARJ010000379.1:0-7575 GCA_036264205.1 Methylocella sp. | reverse complement strand
GCAATCGCGGCCGACGCCCGCCGCCTCATCGAAAGCTTCAACGAGTCCGCCTATTTCGAGGCGCGCGAACGGGTCCGGGGCCGCTGCATCGATGGCGGGCGTCCGGCGCGCCATTGGACCGCGGTCAAGCTCGAGATCGCTCGGCGGCAGAGGATCGCGATTGGCCTTGCCGGCGCCGACCTACGGGCATAGTCTCCGCGAGCGTCGGCCTTCGAGCATCAGCCAAGCAAAACAGCTGGATCTTGTTATCCGACGTCATCGCCATCATGCGTTGCATCCGGCCCGGCGATGTCCTCCATTGCCGGAAGACGGCCGAAATTGCCAAGGGGTAGATTGGCGGGAGCCGAGCCGAGCCAGGGTGACCAAGCCGTTTGAGCGAAGCGCATCCAGAATAGAAATGGATTTGTGGCGTCCAGGAAGCGGCCAAATGCCGCGAAGGAAGGCGCCGCTTGCAGGCTGATTGTAATGCGTTCGGCGTCCCCGGCGGGGGAACGGCCATGAACAATCTCGATGTCGAGATTTGGCAGCCGCGCGGTCGCCTTGGTTTCGTCGAAAAAGCCTTGTGGCATTTCTTTTTCCATTTCATTCAACCAGCGAATGGGGAATCGGCGCCGCGCACGCAAGGAGTGCAAATTGGGCGTCCCCTATCTACCGTAGGCCATGCGCCGCCGTCTAGGGGATGCTCGCGAAAGCAAACCAGTTGCGCAAAATAGTTTCTGCGAAGGGTTAGAGCGCGCCCTCATTCCCAAATCGGATCATGCCCTATCGCCCTGGACCAGGGGGCGCCAGGTCCCAATCGGATGGCTGGCCCTCGGGAACGAAGGCGCCGTCTTCGCGCAAGGAGCCGCGCACCGGCTCCGGCGGGACCGGCGCGTAGGCGCGGGCGGAGGGCACGCGCGCGGCGGCGGCGAAATAGGCGTCGGGTATGCGCGCGGGCGGCGCCGGGCCGGGTCCCGCGTGCACCGCTAGCGTGTCGCCGGAGGGGTGTCCCGCCTGAGCGATATCCACTTCCTCATCGATTTCCGGCGGATTGGGCAGGCCATCGCGTGGCGGCTCGGGAGTCGTGCTTGGCCGAAGTAGAGGTCGGCAGATCCGGCGCGGACCGGCCGATGTGTTGCCATGCAGCGCGAGATCGACATGGATATGATTATAGTGAAAGATATTGGCGCCGGGGCCAAGCACCGTCGTGAATTGGCCGCACGCGCCGGCATGGACGTCTTGCAGGAAAGCCCGCGTTTGATCGTCGCCCCGGGTCCAATCGCGGACGATCGAAATCTCGCGCCCGTCCGCGAGACGAAAACCGCCAATGTCGAAGGCATTGCCAAAGGCATGCTCGGAAAGGCGTCCGCCCCACTGATTGTTCATCGTCCGGCAGCTGTAGGCGCCCATCGAATCGATTTCGGCCACCTCCTGACCGAAACGCGCCCGCGCGGCCGGCTGCACGATCTCGCCGAGCCACCCATTGAGCGCAGCGATCATCGGGCAATCGAGAGTATAAACCGAATTGAAGCGCACCGCGCCATCGAGCAATGCGCTCACCTTGAAGGGGCGCGTGAGGCCGCAAATACCAGGGCCGTCGATCTCGCGGGCCGGCTGAACATAGGCCGAGACATGGATGAGTTTTTGCGCGAGACAAGCATTTTCCGCGGCGCCGCGCCACGCCGGCCGGCGTGGCCTCTCGTAATTCGAGCAACCGCCCAGCGCCAACATCAAGGCCCCGGCAACGGCAAATGGCAGAACGCGACGCGCCATTGGCAAGACATGCGCGCAATATCTTAATCGGCGCTAAAGCATCGCGGTTAATGGATTTGCAACCACGCCGTGCGACGAGGCGAAGGTCATGCCGACAATCGAAGTAACGCCGGAGATCGTGATCGATCAGTCCGAACTCGCCTTTTCCTTTTCCCGCGCGGGCGGCCCCGGCGGACAGAATGTCAACAAGGTGGAGACTGCCGTGCAATTGCGCTTCGACATCAGCCATTCGCCCTCTCTCGACGAAGCGGTGAAACTGCGTCTTAAGCGGCTCGCGGGCGCAAGGCTCACCAAGGAAGGCGTGCTGGTGATCTTCGCGCGGACGCACCGTTCGCAGGAGCGGAACCGCCAGGACGCGCTCGCGCGATTGCTTCGGTTGATCGCGGCGGCGGCGGAAAAGCCGGAATTTCGGGTGAAAACCCGTCCGGGCCTCGCGGCCCGCGAAGGCCGCATCGCAACCAAGGTCCGGCGCGGTGAAACAAAGCGCCTCAGAAGTGCCCCGGTCGAGTAAGCTACGTGTCATGAAGCTCACGCGCCGCCGCCGCCATCGCTGGACCGGACCGAACGTCGCCGAGGGGCTTCGCGCTTTTTGCCGAGGGGATCGCGCCCGAGCGCCGCGAAAGGCTTTAAAACCCCGTGGCTCCTCAGAATGAGATTGAGACGTTCATTAATAGGATAATCGCTTTTGCCTAAAAATGTAGCATACCTGTGTCAAGGGGATGATCCCCAAAGATAATGTCTACACTGATTACGCTATATCATTATGTGTTATATAGACTTGTCTCCATTCTCATGTCCAAGCCTTAACCTTCAACTGTTCTCTTCCACGCTGCAAAGGCAGTGTGGAGACGACCGTGGAGACGATCGACACCTTGATTATTGGCGCCGGTCCCGCTGGGCTGACCACCGCCTACCGTCTCGCCAAGGCCGGCCATAGCGTCGTCGTGATCGAACAAGACAAGCACTATGTCGGCGGAATCAGCCGGACAGTCTCCTACAAGGGCTTTTTATTCGATATCGGCGGGCATCGGTTTTTTTCGAAGTCACGGGAGGTGGTGGCGCTCTGGAATGAAATCCTCCCCGACGATTTTCTCGACCGGCCGCGGTTGTCGCGCATTTATTACGCGGGAAAGTTCTACGCCTATCCGCTGAAGGCTTTCGAGGCCCTGCGCAATCTCGGGTTCACGCAAAGCATCGCCTGCGTTGCCTCCTATGCCCATGCCCGCGCGTTTCCGATCCGTAATCCCAAGACCTTCCATCAATGGATGCGCAATGAATTCGGCGAACGGCTTTTTTCGATCTTCTTCAAGACCTATACCGAAAAGGTCTGGGGCATGGATTGCGATGAGATTTCCGCCGATTGGGCGGCCCAGCGAATCAAGGGGCTCAATCTTCCGAAGGCACTCATTGATGGCGTGACACGCTCCTTGGGATTTAAGCCGCGGGGTGGCGCCGGCGCCAAAACCCTGATCCAATCGTTTCGTTATCCGCGCCGGGGCCCCGGCATGATGTGGGAAGCCGCCGCCGTTAAGATAAAGGCGGCGGGCGGTCGCATTCTCATGGATTGCAGGTTCGAGAAGCTCAGCTACGATGCGGAGCGGAAAACTTGGACCGTGGAGACCATCGGCGGCGACGGAACAAGCAAAACCTTTCAGGCGCGCCATGTCGTCTCCTCGGCGCCGATCGCGGAGCTCCTTTCCGCGCTCAGTCCCACGCCGCTCACTCTCTTCCATGCGCGGGCGCTCAAATACCGCGATTTTCTCACGATCGTCCTAATCGGCCAATCTCAGCGCCTATGGCCCGACAACTGGATTTATATCCATGACCCAAGAGTCAAAGTCGGCCGGGTCCAAAACTTCCGGTCTTGGTCGCCGGAGATGGTCCCGGACGCGACCTCGACATGCCTCGGGCTCGAATATTTCTGCTCTGAGAGCGACGCTCTATGGGGCATGACGGATGAGGATCTGATCGGCCTCGCCAAACAGGAAATCGCCGCCATCGGCTTGCTGCGCGGCGAGGAAGTCACCGACGCCTGCGTCGTGCGCCAGAAGAAAGCCTATCCGGTGTATGACGCAACCTATCTCGAAAATCTGCGAATGATCCGGCTCGAGCTTGCGAGCCGGTTTCCGGCCCTTCATCTCGTCGGCCGCAATGGCATGCACAAATACAACAATCAGGACCATGCGATGATGACCGGCATGCTGACTGCTGCGAATATTTTGGCGGGCCGGACGCTCTATGACGTGTGGCAGGTCAACGAGGATGCCGAATATGGCGAAGCCGGTGTTTCCGGCGCGAGGGAGGCCCTTGCAAGCGCGCGTCTCGTTCCGCAAAAAGTGGCGTGAGGCCGCGATGGCAACGACCCGCCTGCGGTCGGCATGGAGGACGCGCGAGGGTGCCTTGTCCGCTACGCTCTCCCGGCCGCTGAAGACCGTTGTGGCGGCGACGAAAAAATCCTGGGCGACCGTCCTTCTACCGGGCGCTGCCGGGAGCGGAGACTTTTCGTCAATTCCCCTGATCGCTTTTCTGGCTTTTGTCTTGGGCCGTCCCTATCGGGGCATTTTCCAAGAACCCCAGCTCTATATCGGCCGCGCGGTTGCCGATCTCGATCCATCCGGTGTCGGCCGCGATCTGATGTTCGTCCATGACGGCCAATTCGGCTTTAGCCTGTTCCGCTTCGTGGTGAGAGCGATGGTCGCGCTTTGGGGACCGGCGATGACCGGGGAAGCGCTGGCGTTGGTTGCGGC
This sequence comes from Methylocella sp., assembly GCA_036264205.1. Lineage (GTDB taxonomy): Bacteria > Pseudomonadota > Alphaproteobacteria > Rhizobiales > Beijerinckiaceae > Methylocapsa. The sequence goes on along the minus strand of DATARJ010000379.1, from coordinate 3,076 downwards.
GCTCGTATGGTTTTTCGCGGCTCGTGCCCTCGCCCGGCAATTTGTCGCCGGCGGCGCGGTGTGGATGGTCGTGATCTTTGCCGCTCTGCTGCCCAACGCTTATGGCGCGCCCTATCCGTTCGGATTTGCCGAACTCATAGCCATTCCACGCCCTTTCGCCGAGGCTTTCGTGCTGGCCGGTGTCGCCGCGCTTGCGGCAAGACGCGACGTTGTTTGCCTTTGCTGTCTCGTCGCGGCGGCGCTTTTGCATCCGATCATGGCGCTCGCCGGATTTGGCGTGTTTGTTGCCGTGCTCGGCTTGGAAGATAGACGCTGGTTTTGGTTTTGCGGCTGCGCCGGAACTCTTTCGATTTTGGGCGGCGCCCTCGGCCTGCCTTTGCTGGACCGGCTTTTCACGGCGATCGATCCATCCTTGCTGAGCCTGCACGAGTCGCACAACGCCTTTTTGTTTCCAAGCCTTTGGCCAATGGAATCCTTCGCCCCGCTCATGGTTCAGACAGTGACACTTGCGATTGCGGCGCACCTTCAGAAGGGCCGCGCTCGCCGAATTCTTGCGGCGATCATAGTGGTTGGTTTGGGAGGCATAACCATCTCTGCGATCTTTGGCGATTGGCTTTCGTCGCTTCTCGTCGTGCAAGTTCAGCCCTGGCGCACGGCTTGGCTGATGGCCGCCGCCGGGGCGATGGCCTTGGGCATCTGCGCCGTTGAACTGTGGCGGCGCGGCCCAAGCGGACGCATGGTCTTGGCCCTTTTGGTGCTGTGCTGGTCGTACAACACGGTACTAGGCGTCGCCGGTCCCGCTGCGATCCTAGCCCTTTCCTTCCATTTCGGCGCGAAACGGTTCGCGCCCTTGCTCAAACCCCAATATGTTCTCGCCACATGGATATTTACTGTTGCCGTTGTAACGATTTGGAACATCCGCATTTTTGCTTATCTCTGGGAAATTGTCATGGCCGCACCCGCGGGTTACGACAACCTTAACTTTGTCTTGATCAGAAAGCTTCTCGCCTTTCCGCTTTGCGCCCTTGCCGTCTATCTTGCCATCGTCAAGCCGCGCATGGGTCCGCTTGTGCAAAAAGGTTGCGCGATTGTTTTGCTTGCGGCGTTTTTTTTCCTTTGGGATCGCCGGCCGCCAGCCGAGCGCATGATGGAGGCGAGCCGCGCGCCGCCGGACCTCATGCGGCTGATCGATCAACGCCAGGGCGAAGTGCTCTGGATCGATGGACTGAGCGAGGCCTGGTTTTTCCTTGGCCGGCCGCAATGGGCCTCGCCGCTGCAGGGTAATCCTGCAATCTTTTCATCCGCGCTTGCAGCCGAATGGCGTAACCGGACGCAATTTCTGATGGATTTGAGACTCGCGGACCAAAAGAGCCTCGTGCCCTTAGGTGCACCTGACAGTGCGGAATTGCCGCGACTTTCGCAACAGGGGGTGTGGCGGCTCTGCGTGCGAGAGGATGCGCCCGCTTGGATAATCGCGCCGCTCGAACACGGCAAGCTACCCCCGGCCGGAATTGAGGTGAAACAATGGCAATTGCCCGAGCCGCTTTTCCAATTGACGAAAGGCGAGGGCCGTTATGTCTGGCGGAGAATCGACGGCTATGGCGTGATCCCGTGCGCCGGGCAGAAGCGGCCTCAGCCCGATTGACCTGGCGGGGAGTTCCAAAACCAGGCGAAATTCATATGTGGACGGCTCCCGCCTGCAAGGGTTTTTGTATTATGCTATTGCTTTCAGCTCACAAGAATCAAGGCGATCGTCCCTCATATGCCTTCTTCAATCCCTCGATGTCGAGCTTGACCATTTTCAACATTGCTTCGGCAACGCGCTTGGCGCGCGCCCGATTCGAATCCTTCTTTATATCGCCGAGCACCGTGGGCACGATTTGCCAGAAGAGCCCATAGCGGTTCAACCCACACTGCCATTGCTCCATGCGGTTGGCGGGGGGCAGCTCGTTTGCGAGCCGCCTCCTCTCCGCCGGCGGGGTTCCTCCGTCCCGACCTTTCGAGCGATCGCCGCGCGCTAGCGCCGCCAGGATGCCATGCTCTGGAACACACCGTCCCGAAAGATCAGCGCGTGCATCAGCGCAGCGCCGAAATGGACGAGAAAAGTGGCGAACAGCAGGTATGCAAGCGCCGTGTGCAGTGGCCGTAGCAGCGAGTAAAGGGCGTCGCTGTGCGGCAGGATTGGCGGCAGATGCAGCGATCCGGCCAGTACAATCGGATAGGCCGCTGTCGACAGCATGCCCCAGCCGACCAGTGGCTGCGCGAAGATAAGCGCGTAAAGCAGCCAATGGGAAGCATCTGCAGCGAACCGTAGCGTGCCCGGCATCCCGTCCGGCAAGGGCGGCGGGCGCTGGGAGAGCCGGTTCACCAGCCGGATCGCCACCAGTATGAGGATAAGGATGCCGAGCGGCTTATGGATCGCCACCAGCCGATGATAATTCGACAGCGACGAAACCATGGCGATGCCGATGAATAGCATGGCGAGAATCAGCACCGCCATCGTCCAGTGCAGGATGCGTGACAAGATCGGGAAGGGCCTCGCCATCGTCATGTTCCCCTGCCGTTGGTCTGAACCGCACTCGGCGTCTTCGGTTCACCCACGCGCCGGGTGAAGTCCCCCGAGTATGTAGCCGAACGCGCCGAAAGCAGTGGATCGTCTGATGGCGCGATGCCAACAGGCAGAGCGAGCGGATCGAAATTAATATCGCGGCAATTGTCAGGGCCTTCAGCTTCGATGCCGGTCACAGTCAGCATTCCAGCGTCGACGCGCTCGCGGTCGGCAGGCCAGGGAATTGTCGCGTCACTGGTAGGATCGCCCGGCTGGCCGACGGTTAGGATCAGATGCCATTGCGCGGGCCCCTGGCGGATGCGCGCGATGAGGTCGTCGAACAGGTAATTTTGGCCTTCGGGGTTGAGCAGCTCCGGCGTGAATGGGTCGACAGGCACCATCGACCACCGCACGGGAGTGGAGACCCCCGCCGAATTGATGAAGCGGAACGCATCCAGGCTGTTGTAGGCCGCATCCGCAAAGCCTGACGAGAACGGATGCGCCCTGATGACCGCCATTGCGCGGACT
>DATARJ010000338.1:0-6369 GCA_036264205.1 Methylocella sp. | reverse complement strand
GGCCAACAGCGCTGGGACGAGGGCTCGGCCCAGAAAGCCGCTGGCGCCCGTAACGAGTGCTCTCGCCGACATAATTATGGCACCCGTTAAATGGGAAAATGAACCGCGTCTGGAAGCCCGCTCAGAATTTCGACTTCTCGCGGCGCAAGGTTCCGGTAGAGCTTAAAATAGCGGATTGCCATATCCTCCACCGAAAACCGTTCCAGCGCGATTGCGCGATTGCGTTCGCCAAGAGCCGCGATCCGCTTGGGGTCGTCGAGAAGCGCGGTCACGATTTCCACTGTTTCGTCGAGAGTTTCGCCGAGAGTCCGCGTATCTCCAAGGATTTCCGGCACCGCACCGATCTTATAGCCCGCGACTGCCAATCCGGCACACATGGCGAAAGGGACCACTTGACCGAAACTCTCCTGCCGAACCGGTGCAATAAAGGTCTTGAACCGGGCAAATTGCGCTGGCAGGTCCTCATATGGGACATAGCCGGAAAATTCAAATTGCGAAAGGCGGCCTTCCTCCTCGACACGCGACCGGAAATGCGCGAACAAGGATCCATCGCCGATGATGACGACGCGTGTTTTTGGCCGTCTTTCGGCAATCGCTAGGAATAATTCGATGGCATCCTTGTCGAGCTTGTCGCTTTCGAGCCTATAAATCATTCCGATGCCATCGAAGGCATGGGGATCGATGACTGCCGGCGGCGCAAACCGGTCGAGGTCGATGCCAGGGCGGATGACGCTTGCCGGAACGGTCGAGCCGAAATGGTCAAGAACGCTGTGCGAAACGAAGACATTGTGATTGACGCGCACGCCCGCGAAGGGAGCAACCGGCGTATTGATGTTTTGCAATATCGGACATCCGAATTCCGCCGCGATCTCAAAAATCAACCTGTACCACGATTCGTCCACATCGCCCCAGTAATGAACGTGCACGATGTGCGGCCGGAAGCGGCTGAATATACATCGCACAAGATGACGGGAATTGGGTTTTGGCACGAGATCGATCGACATCCCCTTGTGAGAACCATGGGCCGGCACGGCGGATGTCATGACCTTCATTTCGAAGCGGTGCCCAAGATGGTTGTGAAGATCGACGATAAGCTGCGTTGAGCCTCCGGCCCAGACATTCGCGATCGCGTGCAGAACCCTCGGCCGCCGGGCGAGAGCGAGCCTCTGGCGGGGCTCGACTCGATAGACGGCGGGTGGGAAAAAACCGAATGAGCGCCGCAAATGTCCCGCGAACGCGGGAAAATCGAGCCTGCGCCGAAAGACGCTCCGCGAGGAATCGAAAACCAGCCGTTCGCTGCGAAAACGTGCGTCCGTGACGCGGCGGCCGGTCTCGCGCCAATGCAAGATTAAAGCCGCGAGTTTGAACGGAAACCGCAAAATTTTCGCCAATCCGCGAAGTCCAGTTCGCGCCAAGGCGTCCGCCCGAAGCCACGGTTCGAGATGCGCCAGCCGCGCGTCGAGTTCGGCTAAATGATCTTGCATCATGAAAAGACTACGGTTGATCGCCGCCCGCTCGTCGCGGACGGCCGATTCATCCGCGCCGGCACCGGCCGTTGCATAGGACGGGCCACGGGTTTCTGACGATGCGGGTTGCGCCCCGGCCGGACTCGCGGCGGCCGACGTCGGTGCCTCTTTGGCCTCGGGGTTCGCGCTAGAACCGTCCAATGCTGCTCCATATCGCGCTCAAACTGGCCGCAAATCGGCCGCTCGTCGAATGCCCTCGGAGTATGGCGCCAGATAACGCTCTTTTTGCAATCCCGGCAACGAATCGCTTCCCTCAGGCGAGGGCGGCCGATAGACTGACGAGCGAGAGACCGGGATGAAAGAAAGGATCGTCTCGCAACCGATCGGCCCAGCGTTGGCGAAAGTAGGCGCGCTCGACCGCGTGCGTGGCGAGACGACGAAAAGTCGCCTTGCCGCGGCTTGCCGATTCAAAATGAACAAGACGCGCGAATGGCGTCCACAGGGTCGCGAACCCGAGCTCCTCGAGCCGCAGGCAAAGGTCTATGTCATTGAACTCGACCGGGAGATGAACGGCGTCAAATCCACCGACCGCCACGAATTTCGCCCGCTCCACGGCTAGGCACGCTCCGGTGACCGCGGATGCTTCGTGAAGGATTCGATTACGGCCGAGCCAGCCTTGTTCCCCATCGCGGAGCCCCGCATCGAAATGCCCCACGCCCCTGCCAAGCCCGACGACGACACCGGCATGCTGAATTCGCCCGTCCGGATAAAGGAGCTTGCAGCCGACGGCGCCAACTTGTGGGTCGCTGGCGCGTTCCACAAGCTCGTGGAGCCATTCGGGCTCGATTATTTCCATGTCGTCGTTCAGGAAAACAATGACGGCGCCCCGCGCCTGGGCGGCACCGAGATTGCTCAAGGCGGCAAAATTGAAAGGCCCCGGAGCACGCAGCAGCGTGACGCGCGAGTCCTTGGCGGCCGATTGAAGCAGGCGCAGAGCCCGCGGATCGGTGCTGCCATTGTCGATGATGACGAAATCGAGCTGCGCGAACCGGGTCTTCTCCAAAATGCCGGAAATCGTCCGGCGCAAAAACGGCTCATTGTTGCGCGTCGCCGTCACGATTGTTACGCTTATTTCGGGCGCCGCGCGACGGGGCTCGCGTGACGAGGTTACGTACTGCTCTCCGCAGCGTCTTCGTCTCGTCCGCACGAGAAATCGCTGGATATGGCGAATGTCTCGACGTCCCAGACCATGGAGGACGTTTTGGACAAAGCCGTTCTCGTCGATGGGAGCTTTCAATCGAATCCGGCGGCGCGCATGGCCGAGCCTTGTCAACATCAATCGCCCAATATAGGGCCTTGCGGCCTGCAAACGGGCGCTCCAATCCGGTTTGAAAATTGGTGCGTGGCCTTCCGCCGTCGCAGTCTCCTCGTCGCAATAAAGTACCAACGCACCCGGCGCCCCTCTGGCTAGCCTCGATAAAGCAAGCAAGCGCATGAGGCGCGAGACGATCTCCAAATTCCACGAAAGCAACAAAATCCGTGTCGTCTCCATCAAGTTCCAGCCGTTCGTTGCGCACCGCAAGCCGGGCGTCCTTGGTCAGCCACGAATTGAGCCGGCCGTTGACCTCGGCGTCATCCGATGTTCCCAGAATCGTGAGTGTCCAGCGCGGGTAGAGTTGGTCTCGAAGCGCCGCGATGGTTTCGTCGATCCGCGCCGCCGTGGTGTCTGTATCGAGGCGAACGAGCAGCCTTGCCGCCGGCGCGCGCGCCCAGTCGCAGCGCGGGCTCTCGAATTCATCGAGACGAGCGGCCACCGAGAGCCTGTCGCGATAGGCGGGCCATGCGGTCAAGGGCGCGCCTTGAATGGACCAGCGGAGATTTTCTTTGGCTTCCTTCCGCCACCCAAGAAGCCAGGCCCCGACCGCGCTCAAGAATCGGCCTCTGTTACCCGCCAATCCCATGCGCAGCAAAGCGAGACTTGATAAAGGTTCGATCTCCTCGACGTTAAAGCAAAAACGGCCAGGTTCGGAAACCGGCGATATCCACACCGCGGTGGCCTCCGCCGGCACGACGGAAAACCAATCCGCGCGCCCAAGAACGGGGCCTGGCAGCAGATGCCAGCCGATCTCTTCCGAGCCTCGCCGGTAGCTTACCAACGGCCGCACCGGGCGGTCGTAAAGCCCGAGCCGGTAACGCATCCGAAACCACCGGCCGGGCGCAAAAATCGAAATGGGTTCCAGCGACAGCCACGGCCGCCGGTTCGCGGCAAGATACTCGCTGGCGTTCCCTTCCACGCCGGAAACGGCGACCAGGCGGACCGTTGGCGGCGCGCAATCGACGTCGGCCATCCGCTCGAATTTTTCCATCAATGCGCATCCCAATCGAATGGTTCATTCGGTTGCGGACGAACCGCTCGAAAGCAAAGGGTTGGAGTTGGGCATCGTCCAATAAATCCGCAATATTTCAACGGCATGCTAGCCTAATTGACCCGCCGAGTGCGGCGCGAGAACCCTGGCCACTTCGGAATAAACTTCGAGATCTTTTTCGATCAAGACGCGCGCCGGGCCAATTTTACGCAATCTATCCGCAAGCCCAATCACCGTCTGGCTTGTGCGCTGCGAAATGCCGGGCAGCTCATCCGGCAGGTCCAGTACGGCTCCGATAAGACGGAGGAACGCGCCCGCATCGTCGCGCAAGCCAACTGCGTCCATCTCCGCCAGCGAATCGAGCGCGGCGGCGGTTTGCGGTGTCCGCGGAGGATCGAACGCATTCGGGGCCGCCAGTTGATAGACGATTGGATTGTACAGAACGGCGCGCAAATCGTCGGAGGGACGCGACAGCAGATCCTGCAGCGCGGTCAAATCGCCGACATTGACATTGCAAAAATTCTTCGCGCAGAGTTGAATGGTTTGTCCAAGGACGGCGGCCGTCGAGTTCGCGCTGGAAAGCGATGCCCACTTCAAGATCAACAGCCGTTCGGACAGCTCTTCGAACGGCTCACGCAACAGAATCCCGGCCTTGAAATCGCGGACCATCGCCTCCCATACCCGCCAAAAAATGCGGCCGGATGCGAAAACGGAGTTCGTGAACGGAATGGCGAATATTGACCTTGTGGTTTCTTCGGGAAGCAGCTCCAGGGATCTATAGGACATCTGAAACCGCGCGATCAGCGCATCATCCAGACTATGTGAGCAAACACGCGGATCAGTTTTAGCGCCGGATGCCAAGGCGTTCGATCAGCGCCTTATACCGAGGCTCGTCCTTCGCCTTGACGTAGTCTAGGAGCTGCCGGCGTTGCGACACAAGCTTGAGCAGACCCCGGCGCGAGTGATTGTCTTTCACATGCGTCTTAAAATGCTCGGTCAGGTTCACGATCCGCTCGGTCAAGATCGCAACTTGGACCTCCGGAGAGCCGGTATCGCCCGGCTTCAAAGCGTAGTCTTTCAGCAGCGCCTGTTTGCGTTCTCCGGTGATCGACATCGAATAACCTCTTTGAAAGTAGCAAGCAGTAAAAACGGTTGGTTTTGCGGCGGCCGGCCTGCGGAGATTTGCATCCGCGGCCCGGCCAGGATGTCGTCCAGCGGGGTTCGGGCGGATGCCGCGTACTACGGTGCATAGCGTGTTTATACACGAAGCTAGCTGTGATGAAAGAGGATAGTACAAGCCTTGTAAAGCGACGTTTGGCATAAGCAAATTTTATACAAATAAAGCCATGGCGAAGGCAGATCATCGCCCGCGAAGCGTGGGGGAAAGAAGTCCGCCGGCTTAGGGGTGCGGAAGATTTTGCAACGCGAGGCTCCTCCTGTCGCTTTAGGATTGTGGCGTTGAGACATTGTTGTGCCGTTGCCGCCTCGCTATCGCTAATCTATAAAGGACCCTAACAGGGAGACAGTTCGTCGGCCCAGCGGACAATTTCGTCCGTTTCTAATGAGCCTCGAATTCTGACAGGGAAGCAGGCCATGACCAAAATCCCCTATGAAATTCCAGCCGAAATCCGTGACTTGACCGCGAAGAGCGTCGAGGAGGCCCGGAAAGCCTTCGAGAGTTTCATTGCGGCCGCGCACAAAGCAGCAGCGCAGACGGAAGGCACCGCAACCGCGCTGCAATCGAGCGCCAAGGAGGCCAGCGCGAAGGCGCTCAGCTTCACCGAAGCGAATGTAAAGGAAGCGTTTGATCACGCCCAAAAGCTCGTTCAAGCGAAGAACCCGCAGGAAATCCTCGCCCATCAGTCCGAATATGTGAAGAAGCAGCTCGCCGCGATGGAGGAGCATGCGAAGGAGCTAGGCGCCGCAGTCTTGAAGAAAGTAACACCGGACAAGTAATCCATACTTCATCCCGCTGTAAAACGTAGCGTCCAGGGATTTGGGCCAAAAATCATTCGATCGTGATCCTTGGCGCGGCGCGGGCACGGCCCTTTTCGAGCGTCGCCTTTACCTGCGCGGCGATGGCGCGATAGATCTTGGCGTGTTCGCCATCGGGATCGACTGCTGTGACGGGGCGCCCTGAATCGGATTGTTCGCGGATGCCGATATCGAGCGGCACTTCGCCGAGTAAGGGCACGCCATATTTTTCGGCCTCAATGCGCGCGCCGCCATGCGCGAAAATATCCGAACGGCCGCCGCAATGCGGACAAATAAAATAGCTCATGTTTTCGACGATGCCCAACACCGGCACCGCGACCTTCCGGAACATGGCGATGCCGCGGCGCGCGTCGACGAGAGCGAGGTCCTGGGGGGTCGACACGATGACCGCGCCGGCGAGCGGCACGTTTTGCGCCAAGCTCAGCTGCGCGTCGCCGGTGCCGGGCGGCATATCGACAACCAGGCAATCAAGCTCGCCCCACAAAACATCGCGCAGCAATTGCTGGATCGCCGACACCACCATCGGCCCGCGCCAGATCATC
>DATARJ010000319.1:0-7799 GCA_036264205.1 Methylocella sp. | reverse complement strand
GGTCGTTCGCCGCGAAACGAGACCATTCTCTTCACGGCGCAACGGCCGCACGTTCGGCTCGGGAGTCTACTTGCTCATTAAGGGCGGTTTGCACGAATGTCAGCAAGAAAACTGACCTTCCTGTTTGTTCACTTGCCGCTGAACGGCCCTCAACTCTCCGCGCAACCGCTTATTATCATCTTTCAATGATCAAAAGCCTCCTGAGGCGCGTTCCGACAAAGCAATTCCAACGCATCGCCCGTGGCTACGTCTGATGCCCGCGCCGGGCCTTTCGAACGCGTGATGAGAGATTCGCGCGCCTGTTTTGTAGTCACTGGCTTGTCTGGGCCAGTGGCCCCTGCAAGCACGAATCTCATACGTTTAGATTTCCGCGGTGCGTCTTCCTTGTTCACCGCAGGCGTCGCGCCAACGGCTTCTCTCACAAAAAGCCCGTCGGGTCCTCTCCCAATTCGCAGGAGAATATCGTCGCCTTCCGCAGCGGCTTCGACACCCAAGTTCTTGAACGCTTCGCGCAACGCGATATTCTCGATTTTGCGGCATCCGCGAGATTTATGCCTTCTGAAGAGCTCATCGTCTACTCCCTCACAGCGAGCGCTTGATCTCCTGCACGGTGTAGCATTCGATGACATCGCCAATCCGCATGTCCTGGTAATTCTCGAAGGCCATGCCGCATTCCTGCCCGGCCTGCACTTCCTTGACTTCGTCCTTGAAGCGCTTCAGGGTCGAGAGCTTGCCTTCATGCACCACGACATTGTCGCGGATGAGCCGGACATGGGCGCCGCGCTGAACCGTGCCGTCCGTGACCCGGCAGCCCGCGACCCTGCCCACCTTGGAAATCGTGAAGACTTCCAAAATTTGGGCGTTGCCAAGCATTTCCTCCCGCAGGGTTGGCGCGAGGAGGCCAGACATCGCCGCTTTCACGTCATCGACGAGATTATAGATGATATTATAATAGCGGATCTCAATGCCCGACTGTTCTGCCAGCGCGCGGGCTTCCTTGTGCGCGCGCACATTGAAGCCAATCACCGCCGCTCCCGAGGCTTCGGCCAAGGTTATGTCGGACTCGGTGATCGCGCCGGCGGCCGCATGGAGTACGCGCGCCGCGACTTCCTCGGTATTGAGCTTTTCGAGCGTCGCGACGATCGCCTCGACCGAGCCCTGAACGTCGCCCTTGATAACGAGCGGGAACTCCTTCCGGCCAGTCGTCTTCAACTGGCTCATCATATCCGACAGCGACCCGCGCGCCAAATTGCCCCGCGCGGCGGCCTTCTCGCGCCGCTGCCGCTCGCGATATTCGGTAATTTCACGCGCTCTCGCTTCGGTTTGGACGACGGCGACGCGATCGCCGGCTTCGGGCGACCCCGAAAAGCCCAAAACCTCGACCGGCATCGAGGGACCGGCGTCTTGTCTCGTCTCGCCCTTGTCGTCGAGAAGGGCGCGGACGCGGCCCCATTGCGAGCCACCGACGATGAGATCGCCTACCTTGAGCGTACCGCGTTGGACCAGCACGGTCGCCACCGGCCCGCGGCCCTTGTCGAGACGCGCCTCGATGACGGTTCCTTCGGTCGGACGCGCCGGATTGGCTTGCAAGTTGAGCAGTTCGGCTTGCAGCGCGATCAGATCGAGCAGCTTGTCGAGATTGATGTTCTTGGTCGCCGAAACTGCGACCTCAAGCGTTTCGCCGCCGAGCGATTCGACCTGCACTTCATGCTGTAGCAATTCGCTGCGCACGCGCTCTGGTTTGGCGTCCGGCTTGTCGATTTTGTTGATCGCCACGATCATCGGGACCTTGGCGGCGCGCGCATGGGCGATCGCTTCCGCAGTCTGCGGCATGACGCCATCGTCCGCGGCGACGACGAGAACGACGATGTCCGTGACCTTGGCGCCGCGCGCGCGCATCGCGGTGAATGCCGCGTGGCCGGGAGTGTCGATGAACGTTACCTTCGAACCGTTCGGCGCGACGATCTGATAGGCGCCAATGTGCTGGGTGATGCCGCCGGCCTCCCCCGAGACGACATTGGCGTGACGGATCGCGTCGAGCAGCGAAGTCTTGCCATGATCGACGTGACCCATGATCGTCACGACCGGAGGGCGCGGCACAAGATGTTCGCCGGTGTCCGGCGCATCGAAGAGCCCCTCCTCGACATCGGCCTCGGCGACCCGTTTCACGGTGTGACCGAGTTCCTCGGCGATGAGCTGCGCCGTGTCGGCATCGATCACATCGGTGATTTTCGCCATCTGGCCCTGCTTCATCAGAAGCTTGATGACATCGACGCCACGCTCCGACATGCGGTTGGCGAGTTCTTGGATTGTTATGGTCTCGGGCAGGATCACCTCGCGCGTGAGCTTTTCCTTGGCCTCGTTTACATGACCCTTGAGCCGTTGAACGCGGCGGCGGAAAGCAGCAACGGATCTGGTTCGCTCTTCTTCTTCCCCAGTGACATTGGCGACCGTCAAGCGGCCGCGGCTTTTTGCCCCGGCACCCCGGACAGGGCGGGGAATAGCGGTCTTCACCGGCATTCCAGGACGGCGAATAAAATGCGGGACTTCCTCCTCGTCGGCCGGGGACGATCTAGGCGCCGGGAAAAGACCAGCCGGAGTCATCGGCGTGGCGGCTGGTGCCTTACGCAGAGCCGATGCCGCCGGGACTGGAGCCGGTTCGCCCCCGGCGAGACGCCGTTTGGCCTCGGATTCCGAGCGGCGCTTGGCTTCCGCATCTTGCGCACGCCGCGACTCTTCCTCGCGTTTGCGGGCTTCGGCCGCGGCGCGCTCGTCACGTTCGCGGGCTTCGCGTTCTTCGCGGGCCTTGGCCTCGATTTCGGCACGCCTACGCTCTTCGATCTCGCGTTCACGGGCCCCGGAAAGGGCGCGCGACCGGGATTCGCGTTCCTCTTCCGTCAGCGAACGCAAAATAACCCCGGACGACATCCGCTGCGGCGGTGCCGGGGCTGGCTGCGGGCGCGGTATCGGCGCGGCAGCGGGCGGTGGCGGTAAATTCGCCTCACGCGGCGCATGCGCCTCGCCTGGCGCGATCGCGCGGCGCTTCACCTTCTCCACGACCACCGCTTTTGAGCGTCCGTGCGAAAAGCTCTGGCGCACGATGCCCGCCTCGACTGGACGCTTCAACGTTAGCGTTTTGGCCGGAACGATGCTCAACGCGTCACCGGGGTTCTTGGTGTCATTCATAAGTCTTGCGTTCCCGCCTATTCGGTTTCGGCACGCCGGAAGGCCGGCAGGCACTCGATTCCCCATTCGATCCGGGCTCGGACGGCCGGTCCAAGCCTTCCGCCTCCCGCGATCCGGATCGATAAAGCGTCAGCTTCCGGCAGCGTCCCAAAAATCCCTCGCTTGCCGGCCCCTCGATCAAAGCCGCATGTATCACATTTGCCCGCCCCAATGCCAAATCCAATTGGCCGGATCGAAACAGTTCCACCCGCGGTCTCGCCCGCTCATCGCCATAACTTCGGTGCAGGCTTTGCCCGAGTTTGCGCATCCCATCGGCGCCGCAATCCGCAGCATGAACGAGACCAGCGATGGCGCCCGAGGCAATTGCCTCCTCGACCTTGGCGAAACCGCTCACGACTTGACCGGCCTTGCTGGCGAGCGACAAAGCCTGCAAGCAGTCCGTCGTCAAAAGGGCCTCGATCTCGGCCGCCAAACCCTCGGAAGCCACGACCTTTGTCTTAAAGCCGCGGGAGAAAGCTTGCCGTTTGACGGCTTCCGCCACGTGGCCGGCCCGCGCCGTCACCCAAACGCCGCGTCCCGGTAATTTTCGTCTGATGTCAGGCACGACGATTGCCCCTGGCCCGACGACGAAACGAATCATGTCCTCGGGCAAACCTTTCGCCCGTGTAACGATGCAGGTCCGTTCGGGCGAACCGTCCGCGTCGAGGAGTGCGGGCCTGGCCAAAAGACTTCCTCCTATTCGCCGGTCTCGTTCGCGAATGGATCCTCGGCCGTGCGTTCGGGCACGGCCTCGATCCATCCCGCCTTGACCCGCGCGGTCATGATGAGGGCTTCCGCTTCCTCGCGCGAGATTTCGAAACCGTCAAGAACGCCGGCATGTTTCATCGTCTCGCCGTCCTTGCGTTCGCTCCAGCCAACGAGATCGTCGGTCGCGCAGCCGGCGAGGTCCTCGACGGTCTTGATTTCGTTTTCGCCGAATTTGACGAGCATCGCCGTCGCGGCCCCGGCGACTTCCTTGAGTTCATCGGAAACGCCGAGTTCTTGCCGCCGCGTGTCCTGCTCGGCCTCGACTCGGGCCAAATAATTATGCGCGCGGGTCTGAATCTCGGCGGCCGTATCCCGATCGAAACCCTCGATCGCGGCAACCTCGGAAGGTTCGACGAAAGCCAATTCATCGACCGACCGGAACCCTTCCGACGCAAGCAATTGGCCGACAACTTCGTCGACGTTCAGAGCTTTCATGAAGATGTTCGTGCGCTCGGCGAATTCCTTCTGGCGGCGTTCCGATTCCTCCGCCTCGGTCAAAATATCGATATCCCAGCCGGTAAGCTGCGACGCAAGCCGCACGTTTTGGCCGCGGCGCCCGATCGCCAGGGAGAGCTGGTCATCGGGGACGACGACTTCGATCCGCGCGGAATCCTCGTCAAGCACGACCTTGACAACTTCCGCCGGCTGCAGTGCATTGACGATGAAGGTGGCGGAATCCGCCGACCACGGGATGATATCGACCTTCTCGCCCTGCAATTCATTGACGACCGCCTGCACCCGCGAGCCGCGCATGCCGACGCAGGCGCCGACCGGATCGATCGAAGTATCCCGCGAAATCACGGCGATCTTGGCGCGCGACCCCGGATCGCGTGCGACCGATTTCACCTCGATGACATTATCGTAGATTTCCGGCACTTCCTGGCGAAACAGCTTGGCCATGAATTGCGGATGCGTGCGCGACAGAAAAATCTGCGGCCCGCGCTGTTCGCGGCGAACGTCATAGACGTAGGCGCGGGCGCGATCGCCGGGCCGGAAAACTTCGCGGGGGATCATTTCGTCACGCCTAATCGTTGCCTCGCCGCGTCCGAGATCGATGATCACGTTGCCAAATTCCACCCGCTTCACGACGCCGTTGACGATATCGCCGATCCGGTCCTTGTACTCCTCATATTGCCGGTCGCGCTCGGCTTCGCGGACCTTCTGAACGATCACCTGCTTGGCCGATTGCGCGGCGATCCGCCCAAAATCGAACGGCGGCAAGGTTTCCGCGATCCAATCGCCGGCCTGCGCCGCCGGGTTTTTCTTGCGCGCCTCGTTGACCGTGATCTGAGTGGCGTCGTTCTCGATCTGATCGACGACGAGGAGCAGGCGGGAAAACCGGATCTCCCCGGTTTTTGGATTGATTTCGGCGCGAACCTCGGTCTCTTGACCGTAACGGGACCGCGCGGCTTTCTGAATGGCGTCCTCCATCGAGGCGAGAACAATTTGCCGATCGATCGATTTTTCCCGCGCGACGGCATCGGCGATCTGCAAGAGTTCGAGCCTATTGGCGCTGACGGCCATCTTTGTCTCCTGTTTCGGGCGAAGCCGCGCCGGACCGGCGCGGCGCCGGCAATTTGGCTCGGTTCGGTTTGCTTTGCTTGAAGCTCGACCGCACGCCGCGGCCAGGTCCGCGCCGCGGCTCAGCACCCTCGTCTGGCGCCCGGGCTTCATCTTCCATGCTCGCATCTCGGGCCTGCGACGCCTTCGCGGCCCGCAGGGACTGGCGGATAAGGGCCTCGCTCAAAATCAGCCTTGCCTCGGCGATATCATGTAGCGGAAGCACGGCTTCGATGGCTTCGCCTGGCTTCGCATCGCTGCGAGCGAGAGTCAGTACGGCGTTTCGACCTTCGCCTTCGACCGCCCCAACAAAGCCGCGGAAGCGCTTGCGACCGCCAACGCCGGTCGTCATCTCGATCCGTGCTTCCCGAGCAAAAGCGCGCCGGAAATCCGAGACGCGAACGAGCGGACGATCGATCCCCGGCGAGGAAATTTCGAGGCGATAGGCCCGTTTTACCGGATCCTCGACATCGAAGATGGGCGAGAGAGCCGCGCTCACGATTTCGCAATCGTTGAGGTTCATCGAGCCGTCGGCTCGTTCTGCCATGATCTGCACTGTCGTTCCCGCTTGCGCCGAAAGCTTGACCCGGACCAGCCGGTATCCGAGACCGGTCAAAACCGGTTGCGCTATTTGCGCCACACGCGCCGCAACCCCAGTTTCCTCGATCAAGCGAGGCTCATCGAGGACGCCTTGCGCCTCCGTCTCCATGCCATTGCTGCCGTGATCCAAACTTTGCCGGTCCATTGCCAATTCGCCCCGGGGATCCTCCACCTGAAGGAGCGAAAAGCCAATAAAAAAGAGCGGGTCCCGAGGGGCCCACTCTCAATAGAGCGATCGTTTCGATTAAACAACCGTCATGAGACGCATGAACGAAAATCTATATAGGGCAATGGCTTTGCTCGTGCAAGCTCCCGGCGCGGCAAATGCAGAAAAACTATCGGCCGCGAGGCGCGCGCCTTCGGCGGAACCAAGGCCAAGACCGGCGACTGCGGAAACGAATCGCCTTTATGAATCGTTCCTGTTTTTCAGCAATTGGGAATTGCATTACGTAAGCTTGGCTTAGGATAGAGTCGCGGTGGCATTAGAAAACCTAATCCCGCACCGCTTATTTCTATCCGGAAGCGGTCGCACGTTCGAACGCTACCTCGGCTTCGAGGCCAGCAAGATCCCGGCCGATTGTTGCGACCGCCAATTTCTTGCCGCCGCGGCGATAGCTTATTGTGCAGTCGCGGGCCGCGAGACTGCCCTCGATTTCCGCCTGGTCCCATCGTTCGGCATGCCCTACGTAGGCAATCTGCAGATCGTATTGTTCGGTCCAGAAGAAGGGGACGGCGTCGAATCGTTCACGTGCCCCGAGGATATTCCGCGCGGCCGTCTGGCCTTGCCTCTCGGCGACAATAAAATGTTCGACTCGAATCGATTCGCCGCTGAGTCGGTTTGGCCAGCGCGCGATATCGCCGGCCGCGAAAATACCGGGGGCACTCGTCGCAAGATATTCGTTCACCGCGACGCCGCGGTCGATCGAAAGCCCTGCCTGTTCGGCCAATGATGTCGAAGGCCGGACACCAACGCCGACGACAACGAGATCGGCGTCGAGGATTTCGCCGTTCTTCAATATGACGCTTTGCGCGGAAATGGATGTCGCCGTCGTGCCGAGATGGAACTTTACGCCGTGCTCCTCGTGAACCTGGCGAAGGAAATTGCCGGCATCCGCTCCAAAAATCTGCTCCATCGGAATCGTCTCGGGCGCCACGACATCGGCCTCGATGGCTCTGGCGCGAAGCGACGCCGCCACTTCGAGGCCAATAAAGCTTGCCCCGAGCACGACAGCCCGCCGCGACGCTTGAGCCTTGGCGATGAGAGCGCGGCTGTCGGCCAGCGTGCGCAGATAATGCACATGCGCAAGATCGCCGCCAGGGAGGTTTAGGCGCACCGGTTCGGCGCCGGTGGCAAGGAGCAGCGCATCATAAGCCAAATCGCTGCCATCGGCGAGCCGCAGCTTACGGCTCGATGGATCGACCGCGGCGACGCGGGTCGCAAGTTTCAGATCGATATTGTTCTCTTTGTAGAAGTCCGGCGATCGCAAGGGGATCCAGTCTTCTTCCGCTGAGCCCGCGAGAAAACCCTTCGACAGGTTGGGGCGATCGTAGGGAGCGCTGTCATCGGCGCTCACCATGGTTATGCCGCCATGATAGCCCTCGTTGCGGAGTGTTCCGGCGGCGGCGTTGGCAGCCGCGCCGCCACC
>DATARJ010000309.1:0-2408 GCA_036264205.1 Methylocella sp. | reverse complement strand
CCAATCGTCACGAAAATCAGCACGAAATGGCGGCCGAAGACCATGACGAGGACGATCACGAAAAAAATGAAAGGGAGGGCATAGACGATCTCGACAATGCGCATCATCAGCACGTCGACGCGTCCGCCGGCATAGCCCGCGACCGCGCCATAGGCGACGCCGATGGTCAGGGCGACGACAGAGGCAAGCAGGCCCACGGCGAGCGAAATGCGCCCGGCGATGAGTGTCCTTGTAAAAAGATCGCGGCCGTTGGCGTCGGTCCCGAACAGAAATACCCTCCGCTTCAAAGGCACGTCGATGGAGAGGTGGCGGCCTTCGTCTTCGGTTCCGGCAATCCGCGCGGGCCCAAAAACGTCGGAGCGTTCAAAAGCCCGTAAAGCACGAGCATCAATACGCTTATCGGCGCTAAATACCAGACGCACAACCTCCCCATCTTGGCGCGAGGCTTCGATATGCACACGCATGCGCCGCGCTATCCCGTCTAGCGCTTCGTGCGTTTCGGTGGCGTCCGGGTGCGCGAAAGGCGAGGGGCCAACGAGCACGTAATCGCGATAAACCTGATCGTAGGGATGGCCAGAAACGATCGGCCCGATAAGGCAAAGAAGCCCGATGAGGCCGAGGATGGCGAGGCTCGCCCGCATTGGCCAGCTGCGCGGGGACAAATCCACTGCTGGCGCGCGCTCAATCATCGCGGCCTCGCATCGCAACGCACGCGTGGATCGAGCCAAGCAAGGATGAGATCGACGATGAGATTGAACAAAAGGACAGCTGCCGCGACGACGATGACAGTGCCCATGACGAGCGTGTAATCGCGGCCGAGCGCGCCATCGACGAAATACCGGCCCATGCCTGGAATCCCGAAAATGGTCTCGACCACGACCGAGCCGGTGAGTACATTGGCGGCGGCGAGGCCAAGATAAGATACAACCGGTGCAAATGCGGCGCGAAGCGCGTGAATGTAAATGTGATAGCCCGGCATTCCGAAAGCCCGCAACGTGCGGATGTGCGGCATCGCCAGCGCATCGTGGAGCGCCGCTTGCATCAGCCGCGCGACGATCGCGATCTGCGGCAAGGCGAGCGTTATCACCGGCAAGACCTGATTTTGCCACGCGCCATCGTTCCAGCCGCCGACCGGCAAGGCATGAAGCGACAAGCCGAATCCGAGTTGAAAAAGCGGGGCGATGACAAAGACCGGCAAAATGATTCCGAATATCGCCGCGCCATCGACCAGGCGCGGGCCAATTGCGCCCTTGCTCATTGCGCCGGCCAGTCCCAGCGCCGTTCCAGCGAGGATCGCAAGGAGCATGGCCTTCGCGCCGAGCGAAGCCGAGATCGGCAGCGCCTTGGCAAAGAGCTCGTTGACGGAAAAATCCCGCCAATGCAGGCTCGGCCCAAGATCGCCATGGGCGAGGCTTTGCAGATAGAGCCAGAATTGCTGAACGAGAGGCAGGTCGAGGCGATAGATCCGGCGCAGATTGTTGGCGATTGCGGGATCGAGGGCCCGCTCAGTATCGAAAGGTCCGCCGGGCGCGAGGCGCGTCAGGAAGAACGCAAGGGCGATGATGATGAAGAGCGTCGGAACCGCGGTGGCCACGCGAGATAGAAAGAAGCGAAGCATGGGTTAGCCGCGCGAGGATTTGCAATTCGCCGAATCGCGAGCGCGCGTCATCCTTCCGTCCTCTTTCACTTCCACGCAGCCTCAGGTTTCGCGCCGCGCCATGCGCACGGTTTTCATTGCGATGGTTTAAGGCACAATCGAAATATAGCGGCCGGGGTGATTGTCGCGCACATTGTCCTCCCAGCCTTGTAGCTTCGGCGAGACAAGATTGCGGGATTTGTAAGTGAGAAGCACAAGATCAGGCTGCTCATCGAGAAGCAGCGCCTCGGCCTCGTGCAGAATTGCGCACCGCCGCCCGGGAAAAGCTTCCACTTGCGCTTCATGCATCAGCCTATCGTAAGTCTTGTTCGTGAAGCTCGCAACATTGAGCGCTTGATTGTCGCTTTGCCCAAGAAACAAAAAATTCTGCGCGTCCGGATAATCGGCGAACCAGCCGGACCGCGCCACGTCGAACGGCGGCTTTTCCCGCAAGAAAGCGTAATGAGTCGTGGCGTCGGTGGCAAGAAGGCTCGTCTCGACGCCGAGCGCCTTCCACATGTCGGCGATCGCCACCGCCGTCGCGCGGTGATTTTCCGAATTGTTGAGGCGGATTTCCACCTCGAGTTTTTCACCGCCGGGGCCGAAGCCTGCCTCCGCGAGCAACCACTTTGCTTCGTCCTCCCTCTCGAAGGGATCGATATCCTTCCAAGCGACCGTGGCGGGCGCGCCATAACTCGCAATCCCCGGCGGCACAAAACTATAGCCGGGATCCATGGTGCCGCGCCAGATGCGCTCGGCGAGAAACTCGCGG
>DATARJ010000302.1:0-5660 GCA_036264205.1 Methylocella sp. | reverse complement strand
GGGCGCATGGCGCTAAAAGCACATGCGGATGCTGGATTGAGGTCAAAAGCAGCGCCGCGATCTCTTCTAAAGCTTCCTTAGCTCGACTTCCTCGATGATGTGGCTTGGCCCCTTGGTCAACACGAGGCTCGCGCGGGGCATCGTCGGAAGGATGTTTTCGCGCAGATTGCGGAGGTTAATCCGCGTCCAGATATCGGCCGCGACGGCTTCCGCCTGGGGGTCGTCGAGGCCAGCGTATTTCTTGAAATAGGACAATGGGTTCCGAAAGGCGGTATCGCGCAGGCGCATGAAGCGGGAGATAAACCATTTTTCGAGATCTTTTTCCGCGGCGTGCAGATAGACCGAAAAATCGAAGAAATCGGAGACGAAAGGAATGGCCCGGCCGTCCCGCGCGGGGCGATTGGGCAAGAGGACGTTCAGGCCCTCGACGATAAGGATATCCGGGCGATCGACAATGATGCTCTCGCCGGGGATCACATCGTAGGTCACATGCGAATAGACGGGCGCTTGGACATTGTGCTTGCCGGCTTTTACATCGGAAAGAAAGCATAGGAGTTTTGTGCCGTCGTAGCTTTCCGGAAAACCCTTCTTCTCTAGCAGACCGTCGCTTTTGAGGCGGGCGTTCGGATAAAGAAACCCATCCGTGGTGATGAGTTCGACCTTCGGCGTGTTCGGCCAGCGCGACAATAGCGTCTGCATGACCCGCGATAACGTCGATTTGCCGGCCGCGACCGAACCGGCGACGCCGATGATATAGGGGACTTTTCCACCCTCGGCGCCAAGGAACCGCTGGGTCGCCTTGTAGAGACCTTGCGTCGCCGCGACATAAAGCGCGAGCAGGCGCGACAGCGGCAAATAGATCGCGACGACTTCCTCCAGCGAGATGGGATCGTTGAGCGACCGCAGCCGCGTCAGATCCTCCGTCGACAGAGTGAGTGGCGTGTCGGCGCGCAAGGCCGCCCATTCATCCCTCGTGAAGCGGTGGTAGGGCGAGAGAATCGCCAAGGTGGATGCTGCCGCGCGTTCGTCCATTTATTCCTCGATCACAGCACGATCCGCGCCGCGGGTGGCTTTTTCCGCGTGGCCGGATTGGCCGGTCCGTCGTTCGAGCTCGGCGTAAACCTCATCCAACGAAATGCCGCTTTGATGCAAAACGACCAGTAAATGATAAAGCAGATCGGCGCTTTCGCGGGTGATCACTTGCGCGTCGCCTTCCATGACGGCGATCACGACTTCGACCGCCTCCTCGCCGAGTTTTTTGGCGGCGCGGGCTGGGCCTGCGTCGAGAAGCGACTTTGTGTAGGATGCCACGGCACTCGCATTGGCGCGCGCGGAAATGATCGCCGCGAGATCGTCAAGTGTGAAGCGCGTCACGAATCCGGTCCTGTGCCGGCGGACGCGATTCCCGCGTGGAAAATTTGTGGCTTTGCAGCTGGCCGTCGCGGGCCCGGATCGAGCCGCACCGGCACTCCGAAGCTTGCCATATGCTGCTTGGCTTGCGCGATCGTAAATTCGCCGAAGTGAAAGATTGAGGCGGCGAGCACCGCGCTCGCGCCGCCGTCGCGAATTCCCTCGACGAGATGATCGAGCGTGCCGACACCGCCGGAAGCGATGACCGGAACCGGGACGGCGCCGGTGACAGCGCGGGTGAGAGCGACATCGAACCCGCGTTTGGTGCCATCGCGATCCATCGACGTCAATAGAATTTCGCCGGCGCCGAGCGTCACCACTTCCCGCGCATAGGCAAGCGCATCAAGACCGGTCGCCTTGCGCCCGCCATGGGTGAAGATTTCCCATTTCCCGGGAGCTGTTTCTTTGGCGTCGATCGCCACGACAATACATTGGCTGCCGAATTTTTGGGCCGCGTCGCGGACGATCTCGCGGTTGGCCACGGCGGCGGTCATGATCGATACCTTGTCGGCGCCGGCAAGCAGCAGCGCCCTTATGTCGTCGAGGGTGCGCACGCCGCCGCCGACGGTGAGCGGCATGAAGCAGGCTTCCGCCGTGCGCTGGACAACATCGAGTATGATCGCGCGGTCCTCGTGGCTGGCCGTGATATCGAGGAAGCAAAGCTCGTCGGCGCCCGCCGCGTCGTAAGCGATCGCGCATTGGACCGGATCGCCGGCGTCACGCAGATCAACGAAGTTCACGCCCTTGACCACCCGGCCGTCTTTCACGTCGAGACAGGGAATCACACGGCATTTAAGCATTTGCCCGGCTCCCGGCGGAAAACCCGTTTTCATGCCGGCGCCGTGGCCCGCCGGATCAGCGACAGCGCTTGCGCCGAATCGAGCCGCCCGTCGTAAAGCGCGCGGCCACCGATCGCGCCCTCGAGTCTTGCGCAATCAGGCCATAGCAAACGTTCGACATCCTTCAGCGAGGCCAGGCCGCCCGAGACGATCACCGGAATTCTGAGCGCATCGGCGAGCGCCAAAGTCGCCTCGATGTTCAACCCCCCGAGAACGCCATCACGCGAAATGTCGGTATAGACGATCGCCGCTACTTCCGCATCCTCGAATCTCTTGCCGAGCTCGACTGCGGTAAACGGCGAGATCTTGGCCCAGCCTTCTACCGCGACCGCGCCGTCGCGTGCGTCAATGCTCACCGCGATGCGACCGGGATGGAGCCGCGCCGACCGTCGGACGAGATCGGGATCACGGACCGCCGCCGTTCCCAGGATGACGCGCGCGACGCCTTTGGCGAGCCAGGCTTCGATGCCGTCGACGTCCCTAATGCCACCACCGAGCTGGACCGGGATTTCGACGGTCGCAAGAACTGCCTCGACCGCGGCTGCGTTCACCGGCCGGCCGGCGAAGGCGCCGTCGAGATCGACGACGTGGAGGTATTCGAACCCTTGGCGCGCGAACGCCAGGGCCTGGGCGGCGGGGTCCTCGTTGAAGATCGTGGCCCGCGTCATGTCGCCTTGTTGGAGGCGCACGCAATGGCCCTGCTTGAGATCGATCGCCGGGAAAAGTATCACGGCCGCCACCTCAGAAAATTGGCGATCAGCGCGAGGCCGAGCGCCTGACTCTTTTCCGGATGGAACTGGGTCCCGGCGATGTTGTCGCGCGCGATCAGCGCGGCGATCGGACCGCCGTAATCGGTCGCCGCTATGACGCAGTCTTGGCGCGAAGGCCTGAACGCATAGGAATGCACGAAATAGGCGTGCAAACCATCCTCCCCGGCCGGGATGCCGGCGAGAAGCGGATGCACGCTTGCTGCCTGCAGTGTATTCCAGCCCATGTGCGGGATGCGCAAGCGTCCACCCTGCGAATCGATTGGCTCGACGTCACCGCCGATCCAGCCGAGGCCGGGCGTCGTTTGATATTCAAGCCCTCGCGTGGCCAGCAATTGCATGCCGACGCAAATCCCGAGGAATGGACGCGCCTTTTCGTATACCGCCGCGGTCATGGCCGCGAGCATTCCCGGCACGGAGTCGAGGCCGCGCCGGCAATCCGCGAAGGCGCCGACACCGGGCAAAACGATGCGATCCGAGCGGAAAACGGCAGCCGGATCGCGCGTGACAGCGATTGTTCCGGACATGCCCGCCTCGCGCACGGCGCGTTCAAAAGCCTTGCGGGCGGAATGGAGATTGCCCGAGCCATAATCGACGATGGCGACATTCACGGGCACGCCCTCACGATCCGCCGCCTCGCGCACCGGACGCGATATCCGCGAGCGGTTCGTCCGGCGCTTCGAATTGGCGGTAAAAAGCGATTTCCGCTTCGTCGTGGGCCGGGGCGGCGATGATTTCGACGAGACGATACCCGTTTTTGGCGAGCTTTGCCTCGCGCAGCCGGTTGGCTTCGAGACCGAGCAGGATTTGCAAAGCCAAGGCTATGAAGAGGCAGGCGGACGCCGAGATAATAGTAGGCGAGGCCGCGATCAGGATCGAACAGGCGGCGGCCCAAACCACGAAGCCGGCCCAAAGCCGGTGCCGTAGTAGCCAAATCGGGCCCAGAAAGAACGCCTTCCAGCTAAAAGCCTGCCGTACGAACTCCGCCTCCGCAACGGATGGGGGCCCATCGCCCTGGATATGAACCGAATAGAGGGCCATGGTTAGGCTCCTTCGAAACCGCTAACCGGAAAGCGAGCCCTTGGTTGACGGAATCGCGCCCCTTTGGCGACGATCTAGGTCAACCGCGGCGCGCAAGGCGCGGGCCAAGCCCTTGAACGAGGATTCCGCGATATGATGCGCATTTTCGCCATACAAAGTTTCGACGTGAATAGTCATCGCGGCATGGGTCGCGAAGGCCTGGAAAAACTCACGCACGAGTTCGCTATCGAAGGCGCCTATTTTAGGTTGCGCGAATTTTGTCCGAAAGACCAGAAAAGGCCGGCCGGAAATATCCACCGCAACCCGCGTAAGGGTCTCGTCCATCGGCAAAAGCACATTCCCAAAACGGGCGATTCCGGCCATGTCGCCCAACGCCTGGCGCACCGCCTGACCGAGCGCTATGCCGGTATCCTCGACCGTATGATGCTGATCGATATGAAGATCGCCCGTCGCGCGGATTTCGATATCAATCAACGAGTGGTGCGCAAGTTGTTCCAGCATATGGTCGAAAAAGCCGATCCCAGTCGCAATTCTGGCCACCCCGGTGCCGTCGAGATCGACGCTGACCTCGATGCCGGTTTCCTTGGTCTTGCGCGAAACGGCGCCTTTGCGCATGGGTGGCCCGAGGTGCTGATGGGCGGTTTCTTGAACCATTTCAAGGCGACCGGGTCTTAAAAATCGGTTGCGGAGTGCTCTAGCAACTCGCCACGCGCTTGGCTACCCTTACCTTGCCGCCAGTTTGAACTCAGCGCCTCCATCTGAGAGTCTTTAGAGTGCTCTGCTTCGCGTGCGCCCAAATCGCACCAATATCACTGTTCACCCCGTCGGGCCGGTATTGGTCGGGCTGCGTGACATGACGGTCGAGGAAGACTTGGGCGCGACCATGGCCAGCGGTAGGCAATCTGCGCGCCATTTCGTGCAGGCTCATCTGGAAATCGTTCCACAATTCGAATAGCGACTTGATCTTGTAGAACAGGCTGACCTTGCATTCCGAGGCGGCGATCGTCTCCGGCCCCAAATTCTCGGGCGTGCCCAAGTTCAGGACGCGCTCCAGCGTGGGCGCCGCCTCCACCCGCGGGGTCAGGGGATCGCCAAGCTCGAAGCGGTGACGCAGCGTATTGATCACCGAGGCGTGGTCGAAAGGCGTTGCGCCGTCCTCGGGGTAATTGTCGGTCGGCCGCAGAATCGTGCCGGGCCGAATATAGGGCGAGGCGATCACGGCGGGAACCCGAACGCCGTAACGATCAAACGCGAAACGATTGGGGTTGTGGCCGACAACCGAACTCGGCGGAATCGCCTTGGGCGGCGCCACATGATCGTAACAGCCGCCATGTTCGTCGAAGAGGATGACGAGCATCGTCTTCTTCCACGCTTCCACATTGCCGCGTAACGCATTGTACACGGTGGCGACGAGCTGGTCGCCAAAGCAAACGATATGCGGCGGGTGCATATCGTTGGGCAAATTGCACTGCGGCGGAAACGCGCGTATGTCCGAATAATAACGCGGTTCGATGAAGGAATAATTCGGCAAGACTCCTTCGCGCGCGTGTCGCAGGAAGGTATCGAACAAGTGGAAATTCTGTGCTTTTTGAATAAGCTCCGA
>DATARJ010000289.1:0-6119 GCA_036264205.1 Methylocella sp. | reverse complement strand
TACCATATCGTTCCGGCGGACGACGCCATCGGCAGCGGCCGCGTCGATCGCGCGGGGGAGGGCCGCAATCCGGAGCCTGGTTATGGAATCTCAGTGGTTCCCTTGCAACATGTCTCGGTGCAAACGATAACGAAACTCTTGGAAAGCTTCGCGACAAAACCCGGTTCGATCCGGGCCGACCCAACGAAAAATCTGCTCATCGTCGTCGGCAACGGAACGGAGCGCCGCGCGGCCGTCGACACCATCCTGAGTTTCGACGAGGATTGGATGCGCGGCCAATCGGTCGGCATTTTTCCAGTCCATAGCACGCAGCCCGAGCCTTTGATCGCCGAACTCGAAAAGATCCTAGATTCCGGGGAAGATGGTCTCAGTCAACATTTGGTCAAGCTGCAACCCGTCAGCCGCTCGAACGCGGTCCTCGTGGTGGCGCGCAAGCCCGAATTGCTGCGCGCCGCTGCGAAATGGATCAGCCGTCTCGATAATTCGGCCGTGGCAAGCACCGGCGTCAAGGTCTATAAGGTCCGCTACGGCGATTGCGTCAAGATCGCGAAGCTGCTCAGCGCTTTGTTCATCGGCGGGGGTGCAAGCACGCTGGAGTCGGCCACCAGCCAAATCGCGCCAGGCGGGGGGGCAGCGACCTTGGCCGCCGCGGCCGGAGCGGGGCAAGGCGAAACACAAGCGCCGTATGGGGGATTAGGTGGCGGCGGCGGACTGGGTGGCGGCGGCGGATTGGGTGGCGGCGGCGGATTAGGCCGCGGCGGCGGATTGGGTGGCGGCGGCGGATTGGGCGGCGGCGGGGGATTGGGCGGCGGCGGGGCCCCGGGAACGCCCGAGTCGCGCGCCGAAGGGTCCGAGACGGCGGGCTTTGGGGCAGGTTTCGGAGGCGGCGCAGGCAAAGAGCGCGCGCTTCTGCCAGGGGTCCGGATCCTACCGGATGTCGCGAACAATTCGATCGTGATCTATGCCAACGCGGAAAATTACCGGATCATCGAAAAAGCACTCTATCAGCTCGATCGGCCGCAGCTGCAAGTTGCCATAGATGTGACCGTTGCCGAAGTTGGTCTCAACAACAATCTTAATTATGGGGTTCAGTTCTTTTTGGGCAGTCTCAATACCCTTCATTCGTTTTCTAATGGCGTCCAGGCGATCAACCCGTTCACCCCCGGGACGACGGGGGTAGGCGAGCAACCAGGCTTCAATTTTCTGATTGGCTCCAAGCTCACCCCGCATGTTATCATCAGTGCCTTGAATCAATATACCACTACCAAAACCCTCTCAAATCCATCTCTCGTGGTGCTCGACAATCAGGTAGCGGCCCTTCAAGTGGGGGACACGGTGCCGATTACGACAGGCAGCGCGAATATATTGAACACGGCCACTGCCGCGTCCAATACTGTCTTCAATTCCATCTCCTACCAGAACACGGGCATTATTTTGAGCTTTCGGCCACACGTCCATGCCAACGGCAATGTCAATCTTGAGATCGACCAGGAGATCAGCGCGTGCAAGAATTGCCAAACCTCCCCCACCGGTAATCTCACGCCGTCGTTCACGGACCGCCACGTTAAGAGCTCGATCCAAGTGCCGGATGGCCAGACCGTCCTGCTCGCCGGCCTCATCCAGGAGGCGCAGGACAAGACGCGCAACGGAATTCCGGTTCTCGATCAAATCCCCATCCTCGGCGAAGCCTTTGCCAACAGCAATAATAATGCCGTTATGCGCACCGAACTCATCGTCTTCATCCGGCCGCAGGTCATTCGCGACGGCGTCGACGCCTCGGTCGTCGCCGAGGAGCTCCGTGCCAAGATACGCGGGGACAAAATCGGCACGCTGCACCCGCCTGGCGCCGTGACCCCGTATCCGTTTGGGCTCGTACAATGAACGGGACCCCGCTTCGCCGCGCTGAATTGAATACGGCCTTGACCGGACGGGAGATTGACTTGGCTTTGGCGGAGCGCAAGACGGCGCCGCGGCACAGGCCGATCGAATACGCCGCCTTCGCCGCGCTCGCTTGCGCCATCGTGATCGCGAGCTTTGTTGCCGCGCCTGGCCGCTCAGGCCTTTTCGGAGGCGCTTTGGGGATTCTGATGCTCGCGGTAGCGGTGGCGGACGCCCGCGCGTTTATTATCCCCGACAACCTGACCATCGCCGCTTTCCTACTTGCGCTGACGAATGCCGCGAACGAGGGTTTGGCAAGCATGCCGGAAAACATCGCGGCTGCCGCGTTGCGTGGACTTGTTTTGGCCCTTGCATTTTTCGCTCTCCGGGAAAGCTACTTGCGGCTGCGCCATCGCCATGGAATTGGCCTTGGCGACGTCAAGCTCGCCGCGGTGGCCGGCGCCTGGCTCGACTGGACGCTTGTTCCGGTTGCGATCGAAATCGCGGCGCTCACGGCGCTGAGCATCTACGTTGCGAGCCACCTCGTCCGGCGCCGTCCCTTATGCGCGGCCGCGCAATTGCCTTTCGGGCTTTTTTTCGCGCCGGCGATTTGGTTTTGCTGGTTGTTCAACGCTATGTTTCTCGAATTTTAAGGGAGCACGGCCATGTGGACCCTTACCTTTGCGCGAGGCCGCGGCCAATTTGCCGGCTCCGTCCGCTGCCGTATAGCGCGAAAGCCGCGCCGATGGCGTTTACGTGCCATGCCGGGAGTGCTTGTTTGCCTGGCAATTTTCTCGAACCCGGCCGCCGCGGACCGGTTGCGCAATGGGCTCCGCGCGTTCGCGGCCCACGATTACGTAACGGCGGCCCGCATCTTTACGGATCTCGCCCCGCTTGGCGACCCAAGGGCGCAAACCTATCTCGGCTACATGTTTGCCTACGGGAAGGGCGTGCCGCAAAATTTTATGGTGGCGGCGGGATGGTACCGCTGCGCCAGTCAACACGGGTTTCCAGCGGCGCAGTACCTGCTTGGGCTCATGTACGACAAGGGCCAAGGCGTTCCGCAGGACTACGTCGTCGCCTATGCGTTGCTTGACCTTGCAGTCGCGGGGGCAGGTCCTGAGCGCGAGCATTGGGCGAGAATACGCGACGCCGTTGCTTCGAAATTGAGCCTCTTCGAACGGGTCCGGGGGCAACAGCTGGCATTCGAAGGAACCCCGGGCGGGACCACCTGTTTACCAATCGTCACGGGCCAATAGGCGGCCAGCTCTTTGCGGCAAATTGCGGTGCAATGACGGCGCACAGTACTATATTGTGCCGGCCAGCTGCGTGGAGATGGCCCTATGAGAACTGTCGTCTGCCCTGGACTTGGCCGCGAAGTCTCCGCCTTGGGCTTTGGTTGTGCATCGCTGGGATCGCGGGTTTCCGAGGCGCAAGGGTTGCGGGCGCTCGGTCTTGCGTACGAGCGCGGCGTGACCTGGTATGATGTGGCGCCTCCCTATGGCGATGGAGAGGCGGAGGGAATATTGGGAAAGTTCTTGGCCGGCCGCCGGGAACGCGTGGCAATCTGTACTAAATTCGGTATTCCCCGTCCGGTTGTCTCGCCGGCGATGCGCTTTATTAGGCCTTGGGCGCGGGCAATGGCGCGAGCGTTTCCGCATTTGCCGAGCAGGATGGCCAGGGCCAGGCGGATCGGGAACCGCGAATGGTTGCGTCCGGAACAGATCGAAAGCTCGGTCGTTGAAAGCTTACGGCGCCTACGGACCGATTACATCGATGTGCTTGCTCTCCACGAGCCAGGGCCTCGGGACTGCGTCAACGAAGCTATTTGGCGCGAATTGCGGCGCATGATCGAGAATGGCTACGTGCGCTGCATCGCGATCGCCGGAGCTCCGGAGGCGATCGTTGCCGGAGCACGCGCTTCGGAGCTTTATAGAATCGCTCAGCTTCCCGACGACCCCTTCGTACCGACGGTAGCGGCCGTGAAAGGCGCGCTCGCCGGGGACGCAGCGCTTTTTTTCGTCACTTACGGCGTATTCGGCGTCCACGAGCGCTTGTCGCAACTCTTGGTTGGCGGCGGCGGCCGTCTCGGGGCGCTCGCTTCCCAGCTCGGATACGGTCCGCCATTCATGGCGAGCGAAATGATTTTGGATTATGCTTTCGCGGCCAACCCGGAGGGCGTGGTTCTCGCTTCGATGTTCACCAATGCGCATATCGAAATGAACTGTGCCAGGGCGGCGCGGCCGCCGCGGAAGGACATCGGCCCGTTCATGCAAAAATTCGTCGTCGCGGACAGTCGGTGACCGTTTTTGAATGGCGATCCGAGACTGAAAATGCTTCGATCTCCCGGGGTTTTGGAGACTCTTGCCGATTTTCATCGCCTGAATCCGGCAACGGAAATGCGATTCCTTGCGGGGGCCGCCGATTGCGGGAAAGCGATCAAGGGCGCTCGGCCGGTTCATTCTCAAGCTGGGAGCGGTTACGCCAGCGGCGCGTTCAAGATCCAGCGCTGGCCGAAGGGATCGCGAAACGTCGCGACCCTGGTTCCCCAAAAGGAATTGGTCGGGCTCGTCTCGGCTTTTGCGCCGAGACCGGTGGCCTTCGCGAAAATTTCGTCGACCGTCTTGGCTTCGGCATACTCCAAGCTGACCGAGGCGGTCGCAAGCTCGCCCGGAAGCGGGATTCGGGTGTGGCCGAATTCGGGAAAGGCGTCGGCGAGCATGACCGAGCCGCCGTTGATTTCGAGCTCGCAATGCATGATTCGCAGACCGTCGAGCGCCGGCATGATCGCTTTTTGACGCGCCCCAAAAACCGCGGTGTAGAAGGCAACCGCCGCCATTGCCGGAGAAACGGTCAGATAGGGTGCAACCGGCGGGCGCATGGGTTCCTCCGCGTGAAAAATCATCGATGTCGCGAAGGTACTTCCTCCGGCCGGATCTTGCGAGTAAAGAACTGCCCTCTAATTGGGCTTTATTGCAAGAGCCGCTCCGGCGGCAGGGAATTTCAATGACCAAGCCTCGCACGCTTTACGATAAGATCTGGGACGATCATCTGGTCGATGACGATGCCGATGGCGCCAGCTTGATTTACATCGACCGTCATCTGGTGCATGAAGTAACGAGCCCCCAGGCCTTCGAAGGGCTGCGGTTGACCGGCCGGCGCGTCCGGGCGCCGCGAAAAACCCTCGCTGTGGTCGATCACAACGTTCCGACGACCGATCGCTCGCACGGCATCGACGATCCCGAAAGCCGCATTCAGGTCGAGCAGCTCGCCGCGAACGCGCGGGAATTCGGCATCGAATATTTCGACGAGCGGGATCTTCGCCAGGGCATCGTCCATATCATCGGCCCCGAACAAGGCTTTACCCTGCCCGGCGCAACCATTGTCTGCGGCGATAGCCACGCCTCGACGCATGGCGCCTTCGGCGCGCTCGCGCATGGCATCGGCACGTCGGAGGTCGAGCATGTTCTCGCCACCCAGACCTTGATTCAGGCCAAGGCCAAGAACATGCGCGTCACGGTCGACGGCGCGCTCGGCGATGGGGTCAGCGCCAAGGACATCGCGCTCGGAATCATCGGCGAGACCGGCACGGCGGGGGGAACCGGGCATGTCATCGAATATGCGGGCGAAGCGATCCGCGCGTTATCAATGGAAGGGCGGATGACCGTCTGCAATATGACGATCGAGGCGGGCGCCCGCGCCGGCATGATCGCGCCCGATGCCAAAACCTTCGCTTATCTGAAAGGCAAGCCAAAGGCGCCAAAAGGTGCGGCCTGGGACGCCGCGATGCGCTATTGGGAAAGCTTGCGTTCGGATGACAGCGCCGTTTTCGACAAGGAAGTGTGCCTCGACGCGGGAAAATTGCCACCGCTCGTCACCTGGGGAACGAGCCCGCAGGATGTCGCCGCGATCACCGGCGCCGTGCCGCGCCTGGAATCGGCCTTGAGCGAGACGAAAAAAGCGTCCATCGCGCGGGCGTTAAATTACATGGGGCTCAAGGGCGGCGAAAAAATCACCGATATTAAGATCGACCGGGTATTCATCGGCTCCTGCACCAACGGACGGATCGAGGATTTGCGCGCCGCCGCGAAAATCGTCGCGGGCAAGCACATCGCCGGGTCCGTCAATGGCATGGTCGTGCCGGGTTCGGGCCTCGTCAAGCAACAGGCGGAAGAAGAAGGCCTCGACGCGATTTTCCTCGCCGCGGGGTTCGAGTGGCGCGAGCCCGGCTGCTCGATGTG
>DATARJ010000262.1:0-1971 GCA_036264205.1 Methylocella sp. | reverse complement strand
CCCTGGCGCCAGCAAATGATCACGTCGCCCGGATCGTAGCGCGGCCACATGGCGTCGCCCTCGACCTTAAAAGCGATCGCATCCGTCGAGACCGGAAACGGAACCTCGATTTCATACGAGCTTTCGGCTGAGTTTTGCTCGAACTCCGGCCGGATTTCGGCGCCGGCGCCAATCTGCCCAACGACCCGCACGAGATTGCCGGAAGCCGGGTCCCCAACGCCCTCAAGCAGCCAGGCGATGGTTGTTTTCAAGACCGGGGCAAGCGCCGTCAGGGTTTCGATGTTGATCCCGAGCCGGCCATTTTTTTTGACCGCGCGCCGCAAATTGCGAATGGCGTCGGGCTTTCCGGCGGCGAGCGAAGCGGCGTGCGCGGAAAGGCCTACCGCCTTGAGGCGGCTTGCGATGCGGGCGAGAACGTCCCCAGGTTCCATAGCGGTAGAATAACCGTACACGGCGAAGGATGCATTCGGTAAAATAACCTTGACATGTTCGGTAGTATTACCTAATACGAGCCGGGCGACGCTTCGGTCGCCTCGCTCGATACAGCAAAGGAGATTCCTACAGTGACGGCTGCCACAGAAATCCACAAAACGCATTGGACCGGCGAGCGAATCGCCCGTCTGGGGTTTCTTCTTGGCCTTGGCTGGGACGCCAAACGCGTCGCCGAGGACCCAATCATCGCCTCGACCCCCAACAATGTGCACCGCCAGGTGCAAAGGTTCGGCCTCGGCTTTCGCGCGGCGGCGGCCGCGCTGGCGTTGCAATTGCCGCCCGATGCCACCAGCCATTTCGAGGCGGCCGCGACCAAGCGCGGCCTCTCGCACGACGCAATGATTCACAAGTTGCTTCTCGAAGTGGCCGCCGACCCCAACCTCCTCGACAATATCCTCGATGATGGGGTTTGAGCATGGACGAATCAGCCCCTTCGATAAGAGCTCAGGAGGCCGGCCGGTGCGAGGCGCCGCTCTTCGTCGGGCGCGAGACCCTGCCGCCGCTTTGGGATGCGGCCCTCGTCGGCAAGAGACTTGTGCAAGCCTTTGTCACCCTCGACCGCCTGCCGCGTTTGCGGGGTCCCCGCGCGCCTGGTGGCCATTGGCCGCGCACGGTCACCGAATGGGCCGATCAACTAGCCCAAGCGGAGCTCGAAGAGAGCGAGCGCCGGACTCGCCAGCAAGTTGCCAATCGCACCGTGATCCGCCCGAGCGCCGCCGAGATTACGCATATGGAAACGGCGTTCGAGTGGTTGAGCGAATTACGCGTTGAAGATTGCGGCATGGCGCTTGTCGCGACTCTTTGGGCGTTGCGCACCGCGCGCGGCAGATCGATCAAGAAGCTCTGTGCCGAAAAGCAATGGGCGCCGCATACGTTCTTTCGTAAGCGGGCCAAGGCCTTGGCAAGTTTGGCTGAGCTGCTCAACGCGCGCGGCGTGCCGGTTTTTTAGGAGTGACGAGCATACACTTTGCGCGCCAACCGACTCGGCTCGCCTGCGGGGCGCACCTCAAGCCCTCAAACTGAGGTTGGGTTGGAGCGCCCGGCTCGAGATTTATACCGAGTCTCGCTGAGTAATCGATTGCGCCATTCTCTTGATCCAATGGAGATGCCTTTCCAGGGCATATTGATAAGCTTGTTCCAGGCGAAGCAGCAGTCGTCAAGCCTGGGCGACCCCGATGCCAGGCGCACGAGCTTGTAGGCGCGCCGGGAGAACTCCAGAGCCGGCAGGTCGGTCACGTCGATTCGCTGGGCAGACGTAACAGCTGCGAAAATATCCTCGAATTCGTAGGCGACAGAATACGCGACGAGGGCGTCACTATCCAAGAGCAGCCGACTCGGGCAAGTCTCACAGGTGCTCGATCAGGTAGGTACAGCAAACGCCACCCAGACACGCCAAGACGAAGATCCACGGTTCCGAGAGATTTGTCAGCCAGGCGAAGGCCCCGACTCCAAATGCTGTGGCAATAATCACTGCAACTA
>DATARJ010000226.1:0-4019 GCA_036264205.1 Methylocella sp. | reverse complement strand
CGGCATCGTGGTTCTCGGCGGCGTTTTGGTTTACGTGAAAGGCTCCGCCCTCCTTTCCGCTTGGCGCGCCGCGCCCGCCGTCGCCCTTGCCGTTGCCGCTGGCGGACCGGCCCATGCCTTTCTCGCCGAGGATTGCTCTCTGGCCCATGTCCACGGCCCAGGCTGCGCCCATTTCCACGCGCCCGACCCGCGCACGCTCGGGTCCAGATTTTCTTGGAAAAGCGCCCTGTTAACGATGATGGCTGCCGGATCGCGGCCGTGCTCGGGCGCGATTCTCGTGCTTGTCTTCGCCTTGGCACAGGGGATTTTTCCGGCCGGCGTTTGCGCCGTCATGGCGATGTCGCTTGGCACCGCGATCACCACCGCGGCCCTCGCCAGCGCGGCTGTCCTCGCCAAAACCGCGGCGGTCAAATATGCCAAAGCGGGTACCGGGCAGGCCCTGATGGCAGGGCGCCTGTTCGAGGCCGGCGCCGCCCTCGCGGTGTTGGGATTGGGGCTGGTTTTGCTGTTCGCGGCGTTCGCGGGCGGCAACGCGGCCAATTGAGTCGAATTGGTCCATGGTGAAAAAGATTCGCCAGCCCGGCCCTGACAGAAGTTTGAATGGCAAATGGGACTCGATTTCCTTGGGTCTTTGGGATTAGACGCTGGATCGCTGGCGGAAGGCCGAAGCCGGAGGGGATCGCGCGACCCTTCTCCCGCCTGCGGGAGAAGGTGGCCCTCGCATCAGCGAGGGCCGGATGAGGGCCGTTCAGCCTCTTTCAACGCTCGCTGGATTTCCTCAAGAATGATATTGCCACCTCCGGTCACGAGGTCATTAGAAAATCGCAGCACTTGCCAACCTCGCTCGCGCAGCCACTCATCGCGGTGCATGTCGTGAAGACGCTGTTCTGCTTTGTCGTGCGGCGGACCATCCAACTCGACGATAATCCGAGAGGCAATGCAGACAAAATCGGCGACATAACGACCAATGGGCACTTGCCGCCGGAACTTCGCGCCGATCCCGCGATCGCGCAGCGCGCGCCACAAGAGCGTTTCCGCAAGAGTCATTTCGCGGCGCAAGCGGCGCGCCTGTGCAAGCTGATGATCGGTACTGCGGTGGATCATAAAGGAATCACCGGGGACAGCCGGGGTTAATGCAAGCGCCCTCATCCGGCCCGGCTTTGCCAGGCCACCTTCTCCCGCTTGCGGGAGAAGGTTCGTCATGCGTATCTACTGGCACGCGCAAACCCAGGCTTTCCATTGAACCCTGACCCCCAAGTCACCCCCGAACTCGTTGCCGCACATGGCCTGAAGCCTGACGAATATGCGCGCATTCTGGAGCTCATCGGCCGCGCTCCTACATTCACCGAACTCGGCATCTTCTCGGCGATGTGGAACGAGCATTGCTCATACAAATCGTCGCGGATTCATCTGCGCCGGCTCCCCACTAAGGCGCCTTGGGTCATTCAGGGTCCGGGAGAAAATGCGGGCGTCATTGACATCGGCGATGGGCTCGCCTGCGTCTTCAAGATGGAGAGCCACAACCACCCCTCCTTCATCGAGCCTTATCAGGGCGCGGCGACCGGCGTTGGCGGAATTTTGCGCGACGTTTTTACCATGGGCGCGCGGCCCGTCGCCTGCCTCAACCTCTTGCGCTTTGGCGCGCCCGAAAATCCGCGCACCCGCCATCTTGTTGCGGGCGTCGTCGCAGGGATCGGCGCGTATGGCAATAGTTTTGGGGTGCCGACCGTCGGCGGATCGACGAATTTCGACAAGAGCTACGATGGCAATATTCTCGTCAACGCCATGGCGGTGGGCATCGCCAACACGAACGGGATTTTCTACGCCAAGGCCAGCGGAATCGGTAACAAGGTCGTCTATCTCGGCTCGAAGACCGGTCGCGACGGAATCCATGGCGCGACCATGGCATCGACCGTTTTCGAGGCCGACGCGGAGGAAAAGCGCCCAACCGTGCAGGTCGGCGATCCTTTCACCGAAAAGCTCTTGCTCGAAGCCTGTCTCGAATTGATGCAAACCGGCGCGGTCATCGCGCTCCAAGACATGGGCGCGGCGGGCCTCACCTCCTCGGCGGTCGAAATGGGCGCGAAGGGCAATCTCGGGATCGAACTCGATCTCGATCGCGTGCCCTGCCGCGAGACCGGCATGTCCGCCTATGAAATGCTGCTGTCGGAAAGCCAGGAGCGGATGCTGATGGTGCTCGATCCGGCCAAGGAAGAAGAGGCGGAGGCGGTCTTTTGGAAATGGGGCCTCGATTTCGCGATCATCGGCGAGACCACGGACACGCCGCGATTCGCGGTTAAGCATCAAGGCGTGCTCAAGGCCGATCTGCCAATCAAGGAGCTTGGCGATTCGGCTCCCCTCTATGACCGCCCGCATATCGCGACGCCGCACCGGGCGCCGATCGATCCGGCCACAATCACCGCGCCAATTTCCAATGGCGAGGCGTTGCTGCGCCTCTTAGGGTCCCCGGATCTTTGCTCCAAACGTTGGATTTTTGAGCAATACGACCATTTGATCCTTGGCAATACGGTGCAGCCGCCGGGCGGCGATGCGGCGGTGATCCGCATCGGCGACGGTCCAAAAGGTTTGGCGCTCACCACCGATGTGGCGCAGCGCTATTGTGAGGCCGACCCTTACGAGGGGGCAAAACAGGCCGTCGCCGAAGCCTGGCGCAACCTGACCGCCGTAGGCGCCCTGCCTCGCGCCATTACCGACAATCTCAATTTGGGCAATCCGGAAAAGCCGGAGATCATGGGCCAGCTTGTGGGCTGTATCGAAGGGATCGGCGAGGCATGCCGCGCGCTCGATTTCCCGGTCGTTTCCGGCAATGTATCGCTCTACAACGAGAGCAGCGGTCGCGCGATCCTCCCCACCCCCGCGATCGGCGGCGTCGGCCTCGTCAAAGATGTGCGCCGGACCGCCACGTTGTCGTTCAAGCGGCCGGGCGAGAAAATTCTCTTGATCGGAAAGACGGCAGGCTGGCTCGGCCAGTCCCTCTATCTGCGCGATATTTGCGGCCGCGAGGACGGCGCGCCGCCCCCGGTCGATCTCGGAGCGGAAAGGCGCAATGGCAATTTTGTGCGGGGTCTCATCGAAAGCCTCGCGGTGACCGCTGTGCACGACGTTTCCGATGGCGGTTTGGCGGTGGCGCTCGCCGAGATGGCGATGGCGGGCGGGATTGGCGCTTCGATCGAGGTCTCGCCGTCGCTCCCGGAGCTTGGCTTTTTCTTCGGCGAGGATCAGGCCCGGTATATCGTAACGGCCACGCTGGAAGCCGCGGAGGCGATCCCGGATGCGGCGGAAACCGCGGGCGTGGCGTGTGAAATCATCGGCGTGACTGGCGGCGATACGTTGACCCTTGGCTTTGGGACCGCCATATTGGTGGACAACCTGGTGTGGGTCCATGAAGCGTGGCTTCCGCGCTACATTGCCGGAGCGAATCCTTGACGAGGAAAAGACGTGAAGGATAATGAGAAAGCGAAAGCAGAAGGTGACACGATGCCCATGCCGTCGTCTGAAATCGAGCGCCTGATCAAGCAGGGCATTCCGGACGCAAAGATCGAAATCACCGACCTTGCCGGCGACAATAATCATTATGCGGCGATCGTCATCTCCTCGGAATTCGCCGGCAAATCCAAGCTCCAACAGCATCAGCTCGTCTACCGAGCGCTCGGTGGCGCCATGGGTTGCGAACTGCATGCGCTGCAACTTCAGACCTGTGCGCCGAAGTAAACTTCCAACGTTTCCTCGTGATTAAGAGTTCTCCGAAAGGACCCGGCAATGCCTATCAAGGATGAAATTCACTCGACGATCGACACCAACGACGTTGTCTTGTTCATGAAAGGAACGCCGGACTTTCCGCAATGCGGATTTTCGGGCCAGGTCGTCCAGATCCTGAAATATCTGGATGTCTCATATAAGCCGGTTGATTGTCTTGCGAGCGACGAGATCCGCCAAGGAATCAAGGAATTTTCCGACTGGCCGACGATCCCTCAGCTTTACGTCAAGGGTGAATTCAT
>DATARJ010000026.1:0-4959 GCA_036264205.1 Methylocella sp. | reverse complement strand
ATCGGTCGTCGCCTCGGATGCGTTTTTTCCGTTCGCCGACGGCCTGCTTGCCGCCGCCGAAGCGGGCGCGACGGCAATCATTCAACCGGGCGGATCGATTCGCGACGGCGAGGTCATCAAGGCCGCCGACGGCGCCGGCCTCGCGATGGTGTTCACCGGCGTTCGGCACTTCCGGCATTAACAAATAATTGATTATGTGCGGGTCCCGTTCTCGGTTCACATCTTGTTCTTGCGTTCGCGCAATTCGGTGAACACCGCGATGGGATCGCCGCCAGCCATGCCGAGCCCCGCCTGGATATTGGGGTCGTCGGCGCGAAGAAACGGATTTGTCGCAAGCTCGATTGTGATTGTGGTCGGAAGCGTGAATTCGCCGGCCTCGCGCTGCCGGCCGACCGCTTCCGCGCGCTCCTTCAAGATCGCGTTGGAAGGATCGACGGTTAGTGCGAAACGGGCATTCGCCAAGGTATATTCGTGGCCGCAATAGACCTG
The DNA here is from genome assembly GCA_036264205.1 of Methylocella sp. Classification (GTDB taxonomy): domain Bacteria; phylum Pseudomonadota; class Alphaproteobacteria; order Rhizobiales; family Beijerinckiaceae; genus Methylocapsa. The sequence continues at coordinate 4,470 of DATARJ010000026.1, read as the reverse complement.
CGTTTCGCCCGGAAGCGCGGCAAGTTTCATCAACGATTGATACAGGACCTCGGTGCGCTCCTCGAAGGCGCGGCCGCAGCCCATCGCAAACAGCGTGTCGCCGGCAAAAAGGATGTCTTCGTCCGTGAACCAATAAGCGACGTGGCCCGAGGTGTGCCCCGGAACCTCGATGACTTTTGCTGCGAGTGCGCCGGTTGCGACCACGTCACCCTCGCCTATCGGGCGGTCGAGGCCGCCGATCTTGGTCGCCTCCTTGGCCGGGCCAATGAGGCGCGCGCGGGGATATTTCGCCTTCAGTCCGGCGATGCCCTGAATATGATCGGCATGATGATGGGTGATCAAAATCTCCGTCAGCTCCCATTCCCTCGCCGCGAGCGCGGCCAGGATCGGGCCCGCCTCGGGTGCATCAATTGACGCCGTCGTGCGTGCGCGCGGATCGTGGACGAGCACCCCGAAATTATCCTTGAGGCAAAGGAATTGGTGAATATGAGCTGCCACGGCTCCGTTCGTCCTTGAAAATCGACTCCGGGCAAAGAACTGGCGAGCACCGCACCCGGCTCCGCCCCGGCACCATTTACTTTCCGCCGCCTCCGTCTTGCCCATGAATCAAGGCTTTATTTTTGCGCGGGGGAAGCGGATTATCCGGCACCGCGGAAACCCCATGCCAATCGACGTCATCGACCTTCGTTCCTTCTACAGCTCGTCCCTGGGCGAGGTCGCGCGGCGTGTTGTACACAAAATCGTGCGGCAGCGCTTTTCCAACTGCAGAGGTTATTCGATTCTCGGTGTCGGCTACGCGACGCCCTATCTCGAGGTTTTCCGCGAGGAAGCCGTGCGCGTGCTCGCTTTCATGCCGGCCGAGCAAGGAGTCGTGAATTGGCCATCCTCGGGTTTGTCCTCTTCGGCGCTTGTCGAAATAACCGCGATGCCATTGCCGAACTCCTGCATTGACCGGGCGCTCATTGTCCATGCTCTCGAAATCACCGAACATCCGCACGCGCTCCTTTCCGAAATCTGGCGCATCTTGACCCCCGGTGGCCGAGTCATCGTCGTCGTGCCGTGCCGGTCCGGCCTATGGGCGCGGCTCGACCGGACACCCTTCGGGCATGGCCGGCCTTACTCGCGCGGCCAATTGGGCGAACTATTGCGCGAAACCCTGTTTTCCCCGGCTTATTGGGCGGAAGCACTTTACATTCCGCCGTTTCAGCGCCGGACGTGGTTGCATGCGGCAAACTTTGTCGAAGTGATCGGCGCCAGCCTCTCGTTGCCGTGGGGCGGCGTTTTGATCGTCGAGGCAACCAAACTGCTGTACCGCCCGGTCGGCGCGCGCAGACAGGCGCAATATGCGATGCCGAGCCGCGAGCCCGTCCTTGTACCTGAAGCGGCCGGCGTCGCGCCGGCGTAGCGGCTTACTCCGCGAACGTGAGCGCCGTCAACTGCGAGGCTGAACCGCCCTCTCATAGCCGCGTCACGGCGCCAGGACCTTGCTTCAGACCGAAGCATTTGGCCAAAAAGAGGCCGCCATGCACGAGGCCTTCGCCGTCGATTCCGTGTCCGAGACCAACCGAAAGATGCCACTGACAGGGAATTTTGGCCGCCGCCAATTCCGCGGCCGAAACAAATAGCGCTTCGGCCGGAATAACGTCGTCCTGGCTGCCGTGGACCAGGAGAATTGGCGGCGGCTTGCCGGCGGGCACGCGCGCGATGTGGTCGCGATGCTCCGGCGACGTGACAAGCTCGCCGGAATAGCCGAGGATGCCGGCCGGCGCCCGCGCCCGCCGCAGCCCGGCATGAAGAGCGAGCATTGTCCCTTGGCTAAAGCCGACCAAAGCCAGCTTGCTGTCATCCAGTCCGCGACGTTCGAGTTCGGCGTCAAGAAACGCGTCGAGGACCTGGCACGCCTTGTTGACGCCGGTCCAGCGTTCGTTGGGGTCGCGCATGGTCAGACGGAACCATTGGCGGCCGCCTGGGGCCTGGGCGCAGGGCTCGGGGGCATTCGGCGCGACAAATGCCGCGCCGGGTATCAAATTCCGCCATTGCTTGCCGATCGCGATCAGATCATTGCCGTTGGCGCCATATCCGTGCAGAAAGACGACGAGCTGTTCCGGCGCCGTTGACATTGCCGCGAGGCGTGGTCCATCGAGCGTAACCGCCATATTATGATCGTCCGCTGTAGCTCGGGTTTTGATTTTGTCGAGGAAACTTGTTTTGGCGCGAAGGTCAAGCCGCGAAGCACCAGGTCGTCAACCCTCTGGCGGAGTTCGTTTGCAAGGCCTGGGCTCCCGGCGCATTTCCGCTAACGCGTTTCCCCATCGAATGGAATCACTCGATCGAAAAGGAATCGCTCAAAATCAGGAGTTGAAGCAGGACCTTGGCGAAAAAGTCCGGCACTCCTTTTTTAAGGAGTGCTCTGAACGCGGTTCGAAACAGCGGCCCCGCGTTGCCGACGCTCGCGCGCCCGGTCATTCCGGCCTTGGAGCGTAAGACATGACACGGTCCTTTACCAACCGCGTTTTCCGTTTCGCGCCGTCGTCCAACGGCTTTCTTCACCTTGGCCATGCCTATTCGGCCTTGCTGAATTTCGACATGGCGCGCGCGGCGGGCGGCCGCTTTTTGCTGCGAATCGAGGATATCGACATCGAGCGCTGCCGGTTCGAATTCGAACAGGCAATTTATGAGGATCTCGGCTGGCTCGGGCTCTCATGGGAAACGCCGGTCCGCCGCCAATTCGAGCATTTTTCCGAATATGCAAGCGCGCTCGCAAAGCTTTCCGCGCAAGGCCTGACATATTCTTGCTTTTGCTCGCGCGGCGAAATCATGCATGCGGTGGCCGGGCGGACTGACTGGCCGCGGGACCCGGACGGTTCGCCGCTCTATCCAGGGACATGCAAGCATCTTTCGCGAGAGGAAAAACAACGGCGCATAGCGGCCGGCCGGCCCGCGGCGCTGCGGATCGACATGGAAGCGGCCATCGCGAAAGCCGGCCGCGGGCTCGCCTGGCGCGAAATGGGCCACTCTGCGCAAACACGCGAAGTGGCCGCCGAACCCTCTCTTTGGGGGGATACGACGCTTTCACGCAAGGATATACCGGCAAGCTATCACATCGCCGTCGTTGTCGACGATGCACTACAGGGCGTGACCGATGTCGTCCGGGGCGAAGATCTCTTCCTGGCGACGGGCCTGCACCGTTTGTTGCAGGCCCTGCTCGATCTTCCCACTCCGGCCTATCGCCATCATGCCCTTTTGCTCGATGCTTCGGGACAGAAATTGTCAAAAAGTTCAAAGGCCAAATCGCTCCGGACTTTGCGTCAGGATGGACTTTCCCCTGCCGCGGTACAAAAAAGGCTTTCGTCCGATCCGATCCTCGCCGGGGGACCGTGACATATCGCACGAAAGCGGTTGAACGCGCGCGGCGCTGGCTCCAATTCCAGGTAACCTTCGCAGTCAAATTTGCCGCCGAGAACCTCGAACCCGGTTCGCGTTGGTGCAACACTTAAGGCTCGCCTCTGGTCGCGATATTCACGCAAGGCGAATCACATATCCGAGATTTCATAGCGAACACGAGGGAGAGGATGCCGAGGTAAATGGGACAGCTTCTGCGGTACTCCGTGGATAATCGCCATTTGTCTCATTACTGGCGTTTTTACGGTGTATCCGACGGGCAATCTCAAAAAATGGTGATCATCATGCGCACAATCGCCCCTTTCCTGACCCTCCTCGCCCTATCAATGGCGCCAGCGAGCGCCGATAATGCCGCGGCCAAGATCCATAAGGTCTTCGACATCGTCCGCGGAGGCGACAAAATCGGCACTGACACGGTCGACATCGAGCGTCAGAATGATACGACGACGGTTAAGATCAAGACCGACCTTTCCGTCAAGGTAATGTTCATCGAGGCCTATCGTTACGAACATTCCTGCAACGAAACCTGGAAAAACGGTCAACTCATCGCCTTTAAATCGCGAACCAACGACAATGGGACTAAACATTCCATTGACGTCACGGCCTCGCGGGACAAGCTGAGCATGGATGCCGACGGTAAGCATAGCGATCTGCCCAAGACGGCCGCGCCAGCAAGCTTATGGGGCAAGGATGCGATCCATCAATTCGATGCTTTCGATCCGGACACCGGCAAACCTCTGTCGATCGAGGTTACCGATCTAGGCAACGAAACCTTGACTATTCATGGCGTGACCCATCATGCCCAACACTACAAAATCGCCGATAAGCTGACCGGGGACTTCGCGCGCGAGGTCTGGTTCGACGGCGACGTGCTTGTGCGAACTAAGATTGTAGGCTCCGACAATTCGGTCATTCTTTCGGATTTGCGTTAGAACTCCCCGCCGCTTCCGCCGTGGGACAAAAGTTAGAGCATCGGCCGGCTCTGTAGACTCGCGCCAGCGTTCTGGGTCTCAAGCTTGTCCGGTTCGCAATACCCGAACCGGTCGAATCCAACCGATCGGCGCCGCA
>DATARJ010000198.1:0-4512 GCA_036264205.1 Methylocella sp. | reverse complement strand
AAAAAAAGCCCCAGCGTTGCCAGGGCCCTTGCACCAAATTAGTCCTGCCTTCACGCTGCGTGAAGGTTACCCGCCGCGGACTTGCCGGTTCGTTTGTCGGCAATGACTTCGTAGGCGATCTTCTGGCCTTCCTGCAGATTGCGCAATCCTGATTGTTCCACGGCGCTGATGTGGACGAACACGTCCTTGCCGCCGTCGTCTGGCTGTATGAAGCCGTATCCTTTGTCCGGATTAAACCACTTCACGGTTCCCGTAGTCATAGAGGCTATCCTTAGAGTCGTAGAGAAAAGAGGCGCCCATCTATGCGGACGCCGATGTTGTATCGATGTTTTGAGGAGGAGGTCGTCAGCAGACGCAAAAATGCGAGCCAAGCCGTCGGCAAAAACACGACACGGTGCAATGTAGGTTTTTACGATGAACAAAACAAGGGGGTCGTCACTGGTATTTAGAGTACGTTCCGGCAAGGTCCAAAGCTTCACCGGACGAAACCGCGTCTTGTGCAAGGCGTCGAACCTGCTTCGCGGCCAATTTTTGCTTAAAGCCGCGCGATCCGCGCAAGGGTAAACAGCCCGAAAGGCGGCAATTTGCGCCGTTCCACGAGACGGACGCACGGCGTAGAATCGATCCAATCGCCGAGAATCGCCCACGCGAACTCCGGCTGCCAGCCGAGAACGGCGCTGCATTTGGCGAGGGCGGATTCGATCCAGGCCATCGGGCCTTGGACGCTGCCGATATGATTGACGAGGATGATCTCGCCGCCGGGCTTCACGACACGGGCCAGCTCACGGAGACTCGCGTGCGGCTCGGGCACAACCGTCAGAACGTAAGGCGCGACCACTGCGTCGAAATGGGCGTCTGGAAAAGCCAGGCGCGCGGCGTCCATGACCAAGAGGCCTTCGACATTGTCTAAAGCCTTGCCGCGTACGCGCCGTTGGGCGCGCCGCAGCATAGGCTCGGAAAGATCGATCCCGGTCAATCTCGTCCGCCGGTCGAACATCGGCAATTCGAGCCCGGTGCCGACGCCGACATCGAGCACATGCCCGCCAGGGCGATCGGCGGCCGCTGCCGCGGCCTTGCGTCCCGGCCGCAGGACGAGTTCGAAGACGAGATCGTAAACCGGCGCCCAGCGAGCATAGGATTTCTTGACAGCCTTATTGTCGAGAACGGCCGGATCGGCAACGTGCCCTGGCGCGGCGTCCAAGACAGGGGCGTCAACGAATTCCTTTTGCACGAGCGCTAACCTCCACGTTTCGCCGTAGCGATTTCCATTTCATGGACCCCGCTCCGGTCCCTTGTTTTTTGCTTCCGCTCCCGCGCGGGAGGTGACCGGTTTCCCGCTCAAAGCGGCAAGGGCTCGGCCCGCGCGTAATTATTTTCCGTGACCGCCGGACAAGCCGGTTCCGCCGCAACAATGAAGCCCCCGCCCAAAACCCGCGCGCGCGGCCGATCCGACGCGTAAAAGACGCAGGCTTGGCCGGGCGAGACAGCGTCCTCGGCGGCGGCGAATTCGACGGCCGCCTCGTTGGGACCGATCCAAAGGAGAGCCTGAACCGGAGGCCGGGAGGAACGAATCTGCACGTAGAGTTCCTTTCCCTTGGCGTGATCATCGAGCGAGCCCGGCCCGATCCAGTTGAGCGTGCGCAAACGGACCCGGCGGGTCGCCAGCGCTTCGCGCGGCCCGACGATGACGCGGGCCCGCACGGCGTCCAATTTGACGACAAAGAGCGGGGCGCCCGTGCCGATGCCGCCAAGCCCCAGGCCACGCCTTTGACCGACCGTGTAATGGATGACCCCCGGGTGGCGTCCGAGCACCCGGCCGTCGATATGCACAATGTCGCCGGGCCGCGCCGCGCCTGGCCTCAAGCGTTCGATGAGATCGCTGTATCTGCCGGTTGGTACGAAACAAATATCTTGGCTGTCGGGTTTGTCGGCAACAATCAAGCCGAACCGCCGGGCGAGGGCGCGGACTTGGGTTTTTTCCATATCGCCGAGAGGAAACCGCAACAATTGAAGCTGCGCCTTGGTGGTCGCGAACAGAAAATAGCTCTGATCGCGGGAAAGATCATGGGCCCGGTAGAGCGCACGATGGCCAGAGCCATCGAGTCGGGACGACACGTAATGGCCGGTCGCCAACACATCGGCGCCGAGGTCTTGCGCCGTTTCAAGGAGATCGGCGAATTTGATGTCGCTGTTGCAGGCGACGCACGGTATGGGCGTTTGCCCCGCCGCATAGCTCTGCGCGAACGGAGAGATGACCTTGCGCCGGAACCTCTCCTCGTAGTCCAGCACATAGTGCGGGAAGCCGAGGCGGGCGGCGGTGAGACGCGCATCGTGAATGTCCTGTCCGGCGCAGCAGGATCCTTTGCGGTGAACCGCCGCCCCGTGGTCGTAAAGCTGCAGCGTCACGCCGATGACATCGTAGCCTTGCTCCTTGAGCAATGCGGCTACGACCGAGGAGTCGACCCCGCCCGACATTGCGACGACCACCCGCGTTTGCGCCGCGGGCTTATTGAACCCGAGACTATTGGGATCTTCCATCCCTTCCGGCGCCGGATTTTCGTTCATGCCGTTGACCATCGCTCGATCAATTGATCCGCAAGTGCTCATCTGCCGCGTACCAGAGTGACCGGTACTCCGGTTCGGAGGCATGTTTCCCAGGTCAGCCGTCGCGGCGCGACTCTCAGCGGCCAATCCGGCAAGCACAAGCGCGAAACCTGGGCTTGCTCTGTCGCCAGAGCACGAACCTGCTTTGCACGGCAATCTTATTTAATACCTCCCCCATCCCAAATGCAAATTCACGTGCCTATTGTGCTCCCGCGCCACCCGCCAGGCTGCTTCCTTAACGTTATGCAAATTAATCGTCTCAATTAGAGACATGAAGAACCTAACATCGCGGTCGCGCCAAATAATAAAGGGCTTTGAAACGGAATCTCAATAGCAAATGCGCAGCTTCGGTTTAGGCAAATCTTAAAACACCTCGCCTATTTTGTCTGCCAACAAGTCAGTCTGGTACGTGAGTTTCAAAATGGCCGAACCAACCCGTCTCAGGGCGAAATATGTCATCGGGCCCGACGGTAGCCCCTTGACCGTCGCGGATCTGCCGCCTACCACGACCAAGCGCTGGGTGATCCGGCGCAAGGCGGAAGTCGTGGCGGCAGTGCGCGGCGGCCTGTTGTCGCTGGACGATGCGTGCAGCCGCTATACATTGACCGTCGATGAATTCCTGTCCTGGCAATTGTCGATCGACCAATATGGGCTGGCCGGACTGCGCACGACCCGCCTACAGCAATATAGGCCCTGATCGCGGCGCGGTCTGCCCTCCGCCCGGCGGTGGCAACATCTCCAAGTCATGGCAGCGAGGCCGATAAAGCCAAATTCAATAATGATCCGGCGCGCATTCCGCCTCTTCATCCGGAAGCTTGTGGCGCGCGATAAGCGGCACCTGCGCGAGCGAGAAAAGCAAAATAAGAATGAAGATTCCGGGAAACTTAAAGGCGACCCAGGCATCGTTCGATTGGGTGCGCCATACGATCTCGTTTAGAAGCGCAAGCGCGAAAAAAAAGCCGCCCCAACGCAAGGTGAGGAGCCGCCAGCCGCGCTCGGTCAAGGCCATGGCTTGGTCGAAAATGATTGGCATCACCGGCTTATTCAGCGCGAGACCGCCGATGAGCGCTACCCCGAAACTTGCATAAAGCACGGTCGGCTTCATCTTGATGAAAGTGGCATCCTGCAAATAAAGCGTGAGCCCGCCAAAAACGAGCACGAGAGCCGCGGTCATCAGCGGCACGGCCGGGAGCCGCCGTGTCGCAACAAACGAGACGACGAGGGCCACGGCGACCGCCGCCATCAAGACGAGGGTGGCAGTGAAGAGCCCGGCGTTTGGGCCGCTCAGGATTCGCGGCGGCAGGAAAGGCACGACCGCGGGCTCGAAAAGCTTTGGCCGCGCATTAGCGACAAAGAACAGGATTAAGGGCCCCATTTCCACGCCGAATTTGAGCCATGGCGATTGTAACTTCCTTCGCTTCGCCTTCGGAAACGCGGCGCCGACCGGCATTTCATTCATTCCATTTGACCTGTCCGGTTATTTCGCCGCGGGGCGATGCGCAAATCTTAAATTGGATTCACCCGTTGGGTTCACCATGATCGAGGCCTCAGCGCTTAAATAACATATTGATTATTATAGCTGAGTCGCTCCCTTGGCTCTACCAAATATCAACGCTATTTGGGAAATGCCGGTTGCTATGATAGCAAACGTTCCCTGGTGCTTTGTACCAGCCGGTCATTTCGATGAATATATTCGTCGCGGGAGCAACCGGAGCCGGCCGCAGCCTTGTCCCGTTATTGGTTGCAGCCGCAGCGGTGAATTTCGGTCTGGCATGTATAGGCGAGCAGGTGCGTTCGGACGGAATCACTCCGGACGACGCGGCGCGGCCAGCTACCCGCCAGCCAGGTCCCGTTCCCGAAGCGGTTCCGTTGGCCAAGCCCAAATCGCTCGACCAGATCGGCCTCCCC
>DATARJ010000174.1:0-7655 GCA_036264205.1 Methylocella sp. | reverse complement strand
GCGGTTGTGGTTGCAGACGAGTTGCCGAACCTTCCACACCTCGACTTGGATTTGATCGGGCACTTCGCTCTGGCAAAGGTAAAGGAAGCCGTTCTCGCCGTAACCGGTGCGTGACGGCAGGTCGCCCCCATAAGGGAACGCCTACGTTGCCATGAGCGCTGATCTCGCCGACCGTGCATACGCTTTAATTCCTCAGGTTGCGAATTTCTCTCGTGCCGCAGACTCGTGTTTACCTGGACTATAACGCCACGGCGCCGCTGCATCCCGCGGCGCGCGAGGCGATGTACGCGGCCTTTGATGGTTGCGGCAACGCCTCCTCCGTTCATTTCGAAGGGCGAACCGCGCGGGCCATGATCGAAGCTGCCCGTGCCGAGGTGGCAGCTTTTGCCGGCGTCGCGCCCAAAAATATCGTTTTTACCTCTGGCGGGACGGAGGCGCTGAATTTGGCGCTGACGCCCTCCATCGAGACGGCGGACGAAAAAAGGCCCTTCGACCTGCTCGTGGCAAGTGCCGGGGAACATCCCGCTGTGCTCGCGGGCCACCGCTTTGCCGCGGAGCAACTTGAACTTGCCGGTCTGACGCCTCGAGGCGTGCTTAATATCGAGGCACTTGGCGCCACCCTCGCCTGCGCGAGCGCCACGGGTCGTCGCATTATGCTGGCGCTTCAGGCCGCCAACAACGAGACGGGGGTGGTCCAACCCGTCGCGGCGGCGGCGGCGATGATCCACGCGGCGGGCGGGCTTCTGATCTGCGACGCCGTTCAGGCGGCGGGGAGGATCGATTGTGACATCGGGAGCCTGGGAGCGGACGCGATCGTCTTGTCGGCGCATAAATTCGGCGGCCCGAAAGGCGCCGGGGCGGTTTGTTTTCGCTCCGATTCGTACCACATAAAGGACGCGCTCCTGCGCGGCGGCGGGCAGGAGCGGGGGCTGCGCGCCGGAACCGAGAACGTTGCCGGCATCGCCGGAATGGCCGCTGCCCTCTGCGCCGCGAACGTCCGGCGGGAGGAGGAAGCCGAAGTCCTATCCGTCTGGCGGGACGAGTTGGAGGCAGATATTTCGCGCGTCGCGCCGGACGCGGTGTTTTTTGGCGGCGGCGCGGAAAGGTTGCCGAATACGTCCTGCTTCGCCCTGCCCGGCATCGACGCGCACGTGTTGCTGATCGCTTTGGATTTACAGGGTATTGCGGTATCGTCGGGTTCGGCCTGTTCGTCGGGAAAGGTGAAACGCTCGCACGTCTTGAGCGCGATGGGTGTGGCGCCGGACGTGGCGGGCGGCGCAATTAGGGTCAGTCTCGGCTGGAGTTCGCGGCGCGAAGATTGCACCTCGTTCGTCGAGGCTCTTGAAAGGACGGTTCGCACAATCAGAGCAAGGCGGGACAAGTCTGCCGCATGAACATCCGGGCTGTTTCCCGCCGAATACCGGGTGGGTTTCTTGCCCAGACTTTATCGGGTTCCCTCCCGCTGCTTTATAGGGTACTCTACGACGTCTGAACCAGCGGTCCTTGAAACCGCCAAGGTGAGGAGAATGGCATGCCTGCGGTCCAAGCGACCGTCGATCGCGTGAAGGCGATCGACGTCAGCGAATATAAGTACGGTTTTTTCTTCGACATTGAATCCGACAAAGCCCCGAGGGGTCTCGATGAAGATATTGTCCGGTTCATTTCGGCGAAAAAGGACGAGCCCGCCTGGTTGACCGAATGGCGGCTCGGCGCCTACCGGCGCTGGCTGACGATGCAAGAGCCGCGCTGGGCCAGGGTGGACTATCCGAAGATCGATTATCAGGATCTTTACTATTATTCCGCGCCCAAGACGGCCGCCGGTCCAAAATCGCTCGACGAAGTCGATCCGGAGCTTCTGAAGGTTTACGCGAAGCTCGGAATTCCGTTGCGCGAGCAGGAGGCGCTTGCGGGCATCGGCCCGGACCGCAGAATCGCGGTCGATGCGGTGTTCGACTCGGTCTCGGTCGTCACCACTTTCAAGGAGGAACTGGCCAGGGCGGGAGTGATTTTCTGCCCGATCTCGGAAGCCGTGCATACCCATCCAGACCTCGTCCGGAAATATCTCGGATCGGTGGTGCCCACGACGGACAATTTCTACGCGACGCTGAACAGTGCGGTATTTTCCGACGGGTCCTTCGTTTACGTTCCCCCGGGCGTTCGCTGCCCGATGGAACTCTCGACGTATTTCAGAATCAACGAACAAAACACGGGCCAGTTCGAACGCACGCTGATCATCGCCGACGAGGGCAGCTACGTTTCCTATCTCGAGGGCTGCACGGCGCCCAAGCGCGACGAAAATCAACTGCATGCCGCGGTCGTCGAGCTGATCGCCCTTGACGATGCCGAGATCAAATATTCGACGGTCCAGAACTGGTATCCAGGCGATGCGGACGGCCGCGGCGGGATCTATAATTTTGTCACTAAGCGCGGCGATTGCCGGGGCGCGAATTCCAAGATCTCCTGGACTCAGGTTGAAACCGGATCCGCGATTACCTGGAAATATCCGTCCTGCATTCTTCGGGGCGACAATTCGCGCGGCGAATTCTATTCGATCGCGATTTCCAACGGCCGCCAGCAGGTCGATTCCGGCACCAAGATGATCCATCTCGGCAAGAACACCACGAGCCGGGTCCTTTCAAAGGGAATTTCCGCTGGCCGATCGCAAAATACCTATCGCGGTCAGATTTCGGCGCACCGGAAAGCCACCGGCGCCCGCAATTTCACCAATTGCGATTCGCTGCTCATCGGCAATTCGTGCGGCGCCCATACGGTGCCCTATATTGAATCGAAGACCCCGAGCGCGCAATTCGAACATGAGGCGACGACCTCGAAAATTTCCGAGGATCAGCTGTTTTATTGCATGCAGCGTGGACTCTCGGGCGAGGAGGCGACGGCCTTGATCGTCAACGGCTTCGTGCGCGATGTGTTGCAGCAGCTGCCGATGGAATTTGCGGTGGAAGCGCAGAAATTGATCGCGATTTCGCTCGAAGGGAGCGTCGGCTGACGCAGCTCCCGGCAATGCGGCAGGCGGTTCCGGTTGAGATCGGGTTCCTCCCGAAAAACAGCAAGAACGGAGCGAGACTTATAGCGATCGGAGACGCGATGATTCGAGCGGGCAACCGGCGCTCGAACGTTCAGGCCCCGGATATTTCGTCGAGGAAAAATCGTGCTCGAAGTCAAAAACCTCAATGTTTCCGTCGGGGGGCGCAAGATCCTCGATGATCTCGATCTCACTGTCCGGGAGGGGGAGGTTGCCGCGCTCATGGGGCCGAACGGGAGCGGCAAGTCCACTTTGTCCCATGTCATTGCGGGCCGCAAGGACTACATTGCCGAAACAGGCGACGTCTTGCTGAACGGCGAGAGCATTTTAAACCTCGAACCGGATGTCCGCGCCGCCAAAGGTCTTTTCCTCGCGTTCCAATACCCAGTCGAAATTCCTGGCGTCGCAACCATGACCTTTCTCAAGGCGGCTTTGAACGCCCAGCGCAAGCAGCGCGGGGATCAAGAGCTTTCGACCCCGGATTTCATGAAACGGGTCAAGGCATCCGCCGGCAAGCTCAAGATCAACCAGGACATGCTCAAGCGCGCGCTCAACGCCGGTTTTTCCGGCGGCGAGAAGAAGCGCATGGAGATTCTCCAGATGGCGCTTCTCGAGCCTGCTTTCGCAATTCTCGATGAAACCGATTCGGGCCTTGACATCGACGCCTTGCGGGTGGTCGCCGATGGCGTCAATGCGCTGCGATCGCCAAGCCGCGGTTTTCTCATCATTACCCATTACCAGCGTGTTCTCGACCACGTGGTGCCGGACACCGTGCATGTGATGGCGCAGGGTCGGATCGTCCGCAGCGGCGGCAAGGAATTGGCGGTCGAACTGGAAAAAAGCGGATACCGCGATTATGTCGCCGAGCCGGCCGTCGCCTAGAAGAAAATGGAAATGAACGCTGACATCATACCGGCGAGAACGCCTGCCGAAATATTCCTGGCCCGCGCTTTCGACGCTTCCAAGGCCGGGCTGCCCGGCAACCCAGACGTGGCCAAATGGCGGGAAGCTTCGTTTAAGGCTTTCAATGTCTCGGGGCTGCCGCATCGGCGCATCGAGACATGGCATTATACCGACCTGCGCACGCTCGTGCGCGATGCCTTGCCGCTTGCCACGGTCCCCGCCGCCGCAACCATCGATGCGTTGCGCAAGGAATTCACCGCCGCCGGCGCGCCGGCTCGACGTCTGGTTTTAGTCGACGGCTTCTTCGTGCCGGAATTATCCGGCCTTTTGCCAGCAGGACTAAAAGTGCGCTCGCTCGCTTCGGTATTGACCGAAGGGCGGTCCGATCTGATCGCGCTGTTGTCTTCGCAAGATCTTGCCGCGCAGGATTCCATCGTTTCCTTGAACGCGGCTTTCATGCAGGACGGCGTCGTGATCGAGGTGGCCCCTGGGACCGTGATTGCCGAGCCGGTCAGCCTCATTCACGTCACGGCTTCGCCCGCGCCTGCCGCGCATTTCTGCCGCTCGGCTCTCCTTATCGGGGCTGGCGCATCCCTCCGCCTCGCCGAGTCGATGCATTTCGCAAACCTTACCCAAACGGTCCGCGCGGGCCAGGCCAACGCCTGCCTTATCGTCTCCCTCGACGATGGGGCGAAGCTCGCTCATACGGCGATGGTAACCGGACCTGCTCCGGGCGGTGTGCGGCTCGAAAGCGTAATGGCGCGGATCGGCGCCAGGGCGAAGTTCGACAGTTTCGCGCTCGTTGCCGGCATTGGCCTCGTGCGGCGGCAGATGTTCGTGCGCTTCGAGGGCGCGGAGTCGGAAACCTCGCTCAGCGGCGTGTCGCTTCTCGGCGGCCGCGAACATGCCGATACGACCTTGCTCGTCGAGCACGTGGCACCAAGTTGCGTGAGCCGCGAGACCTTCAAATATATTCTCGACGAGGAAGCGACCGGCGTATTCCAGGGCAAGATCCGTGTCGCGCCGGGGGCGCAAAAAACCGATGGTAAGATGCTTTGCAAGGCAATGCTGTTATCCGATATGGCCGCGATGAACAATAAGCCGGAGCTGGAAATCTTTGCCGACGACGTTGCTTGCGGGCATGGCGCGACGTGCGGCGGCTTGGACCTCGACCAGATGTTTTATCTTCAGACCAGAGGATTGCCTTTCGCGCAAGCCGAGGCGCTTTTGCTGGAAGCCTTCGCGGGGGAATTGGTCGACGGGATCGGGCATGAAGGGTTGATCAAGGCCTATCGCCGCGAGGTGAGCGCTTGGCTTTCCGCGCGGCATGGGCCTACGGCGGCGCCGCGCGCGGCCTGAACGCGTAGGCAGTGTGGCCTTGGTGCGGGGCGCCAATTTGGAGCAACGAATGAACAAGCATATCGGCCTGGATGCGCCGCTCGAAGTTGCTTCTGTCCGTGAGGATTTTCCCATCCTTGCGACCAAGGTCTATGGCAAGCCGCTCGTCTATCTCGACAACGCCGCTTCGGCGCAAAAGCCAAAGGCCGTCGTTGAGCGGATGCTCCACGCGACCTATCATGAATATGCCAACGTTCACCGCGGCCTGCATTATCTTGCCAACGCCGCGACCGATGCCTATGAGGCCGCGCGCGAAAGCTTACGCGCTTTCCTCAACGCAGGGTCCGCCAGCGAGATCGTCTTCACGAAATCGGCGACCGAGGCAATCAATCTCGTCGCGGCCTCTTTCGGCGAGGCCTTCATCAAGGAAGGCGACGAGATCGTCCTTTCGATCATGGAACACCACGCAAATATCGTGCCCTGGCATTTTTTGCGCGAGCGCAGGGGCGCCGTCCTGAAATGGGTGGACATCGACGACGAAGGAAATTTCCTGCTCGATGCATTCGAGAAAGCATTGACGGCGAAGACCAAGATTGTTGCCCTGACCCATCTGTCGAACGTGCTCGGCACGGTAACTCCGGTCAAGGAGATCGTCCGGATCGCACATGCGCGGGGGATTCCCGTATTAATAGACGGTTCGCAAGGCGCGGTCCATCTCGACGTCGATGTGGTTGATCTCGATGTCGATTTTTATTGCCTAACCGGGCATAAGCTCTATGGGCCGACCGGCATCGGCGCGCTCTACGGCAAAAAGGAGTGGCTGGAGAAATTGCCTCCCTTCCTCGGCGGCGGCGAGATGATCGACGAGGTCACCAAGGATCGCGTGAGCTATAACGAGCCGCCGCATCGTTTCGAAGCCGGCACTCCGCCGATCGTGCAGGCGATCGGGCTCGGCGCCGCCGTGAACTATGTGCGGAGGATCGGCCGCGAGCGCATTCATGCGCATGAACTGGGCTTGAGCAATTATGCGCATGAGCGCTTGTCGCGGATCAACGCGCTGCGGGTCTACGGCCATGCGAAAGGCAAGGGCGCCATCATATCCTTCAACATGGACGGCGCCCATGCGCATGATGTCGCCACCGTGCTCGATCGATGCGGCGTCGCGGTACGTGCCGGAACGCATTGCGCCCAGCCGCTTCTTTCGCGCTTCGGCGTGACATCGACTTGCCGCGCTTCCTTCGCGCTCTACAACACCTTCGAGGAAGTCGACAAGCTCGCCGGAGCCTTGATGAAGGCCGAAGGCCTATTTGCCTGAGAAACGAGGAGAGACATGGCCGAAGCACAAACCAGCGAATGCCAGGACGCGGTCGAAGGCCTCGAACCTATGCCAAACGAGCCGCGCTGGCTGTTCGATGGATCGGTGCCGGAAGGCGAGCGCGCGCGTTATACCAGCGACGTCGTTGCCGCGCTGAAGACGGTATTCGATCCCGAAATTCCTTGCGATATCTACGAGCTCGGACTGATCTACAAAGTGGAGATTGGCGAAGATCGCCTGATCAAGATCGATATGACCTTGACCGCGCCAGGCTGCCCGGTGGCGGGCGAACTCCCCGGGTGGGTCGAGACAGCGGTTGGCGCGGTGCCAGGAGTTCTCGATGTCAATGTCGCGATGGTGTTCGATCCGCCATGGGACCAGAGCCACATGTCGGACGAAGCGCGCGTTGCGCTTGACATGTTTTGAGGTTCCGGCGCGTAATCCCGGCGGCTCAATTAACTCCGTCGCGTCACGGCTATCGGGCTGGCCTAGTGGAGCGGATGGGCCGGTTAGCCCTTCAGCAACGGGCCGAGCAATTTTTCGAGTGCGATCAGCGTCATCTCGCCTGTTTCCTTCTTGCCGTTAATGAAGAAGGTCGGCGTGGAAGTGACACCCAATTTCTCCGCCGCGCGGTCATGCACCTTGTAGACCTTGTCCCGGAGGTCATCGTTCTGGAGGCAAGCATCGAAGGCCTTTTGGCTCATTCCAGCTTGCTTGAGAAGAGCGGCCAAGGCTTCGAGGGGCTTGTCCGTAAGGGCCCAGTTCTTCTGCTGGGCGAACAAGAGATCGACGATGGCATTTCGCTTGTCGTCGCCGGCGCAGCGGGCCAGCATAAAACCCGCCGCCGCCAGCGGGTCGAGGGGGAATTCGCGCAAAATAAATCGTACCTTGCCAGGATCGATATATTTGCTTTTTAATTCCGGAAACGTAGTGGCGTAAAAGCCCGCGCAATGCCCGCAGGTCATCGAAGCATATTCGACAATCGTGACCGGCGCTTCCTTCGCGCCAAGCGCAATGTCGGGCAGCGCCTCGCCCGTCATCAGCTCACCCGACGCCACC
>DATARJ010000148.1:0-5528 GCA_036264205.1 Methylocella sp. | reverse complement strand
CATCGAAATGTTTTTGATCGCTCGCCTCGCCGGTCCGCCCTCGGTCTCCGTCACGTCGTAGCCGCCTCCCGTGGAGCACATGGCCTAGCCAAGGTTTCGATATTCAACCTCGCGCTGCCGGTATCGGCGCGGCCAGCTTTCGCACCTAGCAATAAACTCTTCGGCCATAATCTTTGCCCCATTGCCATGCCAACATCGAAAAGTTTTTGATCGCTCGCCTCGACGGCATATACAGCTTTGATTGTAAGGTGTGATAGTGCCGCGGGAACGGCGATGAAGCGCTGCGGCATTCAGGCAACAAGCCAAGGGGCCAAACCATCCATGCCGGAAGCAATTACAGCCTCGCTCGAAGCCGCCGTGACGCGTACCGCCGAGGCCGCGCTGGAGCGGATCGCCGCGGCGCGGAGTTCGATCGAGGCCATCATCTTCGGTCAGGGGCAAGTTGTCGAGCAGGCTTTGATCACGCTTTTTTCCGGCGGGCACGGCTTAATCGTCGGCGTGCCGGGATTAGCAAAGACCAAGCTCGTCGAGACTCTTGGCGTCGTTCTTGGCCTGCAGACGCGCCGCGTCCAGTTCACGCCCGATTTGATGCCCGCCGATATTCTCGGCTCCGAAGTCTTGGAAGAGACCGTCGACCGGCGCCGCAGTTTTCGTTTCGTGCGCGGGCCGATCTTCGCCCAATTGCTGATGGCCGACGAAATCAACCGCGCAAGTCCGCGAACCCAATCGGCGCTGCTCCAGGCGATGCAGGAATATCACGTCTCGGTCGCCGGCGAACGGCACGATCTGCCGCGACCCTTTCATGTGCTCGCGACGCAAAATCCGCTGGAGCAAGAGGGCACCTATCCCCTGCCCGAGGCCCAGCTCGATCGCTTTCTCATGCAAATCGATGTGGCTTATCCCGATCGCGCGGCCGAACGCCGGGTTCTCGTCGAGACCACCGGCGACATCAACGCGGAGGCAAAAGCCGCGATGAGCGCCGAGGATCTCATCGCGACGCAGCGGCTGGTGCGCCGGCTTCCGGTCGGGGAAAGCGTGATAGAAGCCATTCTTGATGTCGTCCGTCTGGCCCGCCCCGGCGAGGGCGATCCGGCGGTCACTCAGCACATTGCCTGGGGTCCCGGCCCTCGCGCGGCGCAGGCTTTGATGCTCGCAATCCGCGCCCGCGCCCTCCTCGGCGGGCGCCTTTCGCCTTCCCTGGACGATGTCGTGGCCCTCGCCGTCCCGGTGCTCAAGCATCGCATGGCGCTCACGTTTGCCGCGCGGGCCGAGGGCGAGACGGTCAGCGATCTCGTCACCCGACTCGCGAAGCGGCTCGGCTGAACGATGCCCGCAGTCCGGCTTCTGGAACAAAATGCGGTCCGCCTAGCGCGCCGCCACCAAAATCATGCGCTTGAGATGGCGCAACGATTGCCCGGCCTCGTTGCCGCGGCGAGAGAGGTTGCCGCGAGCGTCTTGCATGGTGTCCATGGACGAAGGCGCGCCGGCGAGGGCGAGACTTTTTGGCAGTTTCGCCCCTTCGTCGCGGGCGAGGCTGCGGGCCGGATTGATTGGCGCCGCTCTGCGAAGGACGAACGTCTCTATGTTCGCGAGCGCGAATGGGAAGCGGCGCATACGATTTTCCTCTGGATCGATCGCTCCCCTTCCATGTGGTTTGCGTCCAATCTCGCGTTGCAGCCGAAAATAGATCGCGCGTTCGTGCTCGGCCTCGCCGCCGCCGATCTTCTCGTGCGCGGTGGCGAGCGGGTGGGCCTTCTTGGCCTGACGCCCGCTCTCGCGATCAGAAATATCGTCGAACGGCTCGCGGAAGTTTTGCTGGCACAGGAAGCCGCCGCCGGGTACGCGCCGGAGGAGCTGCCCGCAGCCGTGAACCTGCCGCGCGGTGCCCAGGCCATTCTGATTGGCGACTTTCTCGCCGATCCGGCGGCGATTTCGGCTACGATCGAGAGTGTTTCCGCACGCGGGGCACGCGGCCATCTCGTGATGATCGCCGATCCCGTCGAGGAGACTTTTCCTTTCTCGGGGAATACCGAATTCGTCGATGTCGATTCGCCGGCAAGGTTGCGCGCGGGACAGGCTGAAACATTCCGCCAAGAGTACATCCACCGTCTCGGCCTTCATCGCGAGGCCATTGGCGCTTCGACGCGCAGCCGGGGGTGGACCTTGACAGTGCACCGAACCGACAGGCCCGCCACCGCGGCCTTGCTTGCCTTGCGGGTCCAACTCGATGCCAATGCCGGCCCCGGTCGTCATGCTCCGCGAGGAGCCGCCCGCTGATGCCCGGTTTTCCGCTCGCGTTCACTTTTCCATTCGTCCTCGCCGCGCTCGCGGGCCTGCCACTCTTGTATTTTCTTCTGCGCATCACGCCGCCGCGCCCGGCGCTCGTGCCGTTTCCTCCGCTGCGACTCATTCTGGGTCTCCGCCCAAGGAACGAGACTGCGTCGCGCACGCCCTGGTGGCTGCTCCTCTTGCGTCTTGCGATCGCGGCCAGTGTCATTTTCGCGATGGCGGGACCGGTGCTGAATCCGTTGCCCGCGGTAACGGCGCGCGAGGGGGCATTGCTCATCGTGCTGGACGATGGCTGGCCGGCGGCGCCGGGCTGGGAGCGCAGAATCGCCGCTGCCGCACGTAGAATCGAGGCGGCGGAGCGAAATTCGCGGCTCGTCGCCGTCGTGGCAACATCGGAGGCGGGTCGCGAGATCGTGCCCCTAGATGCGGCCAAGGCGCAAGATCGCCTGCGGGCGCTCAAGCCTGTGCCGTTTGTTCCCGATCGGCTGCCGGTTTTTTCCGCGATCGAAAAATATGCCACCGCGCAACAAAAAACACCCGCGATTGTTTGGATCGCCGATGGACTCGATCGCGGCCATGCGCGCGAGTTCGCGGGCAAGCTTGCGGCTGTTTCCGGCGAACTCACTGTTGTTACGGATTCAACACCCGTTCGCGCGCTCGCCGGCGTGCAAAACCAAACCGGCCGCCTCGTTGTGCGGGTGCTCCGCGCGGCTCCGTCTGGCCCGGAGCGGGGGATCATCCGCGCGTTCGATCGCAAGGGGCTCGTGCTCGGCGAAGCACCATTCGATTTTGGCGCGGCGAACGAGACGCAAGCCAGTTTCGAGCTGCCCGTCGAATTGCGCAACGAGATCGCCCGCCTCGAAATCGCTCGCGAACATTCCGCGGCGGCGGTCTTTCTTCTCGACGAGCGCTGGCGCCGCCGCCGGATCGGCCTCGTCAGCGGCGAAACGGCGGACATCGCGCAGCCTCTGCTCGCGCCAAGCTACTATCTCACGAGGGCGCTCTCCCCCTTCGCGGACATTCGCGAGGCACGGCCCACCTCCGCCGATCCCATACGCGCCCTTCTCGATGACCATGTGGCGATCATGATCCTCGCCGATGTCGGCATGGTAACCGGCCAGGTGCATGACGACCTCGCGCGTTTTGTCGAGGACGGCGGAATCCTCGTGCGCTTTGCCGGAACCCATCTCGCCGCGGCCTCCGGCGATCTTGTTCCCGTCCGGCTGCGCCGGGGCGGCCGCGTACTGGGCGGCGCGATGTCCTGGGACACTCCGAAAAGACTTGCGCCCTTCGACCGTGAGAGCCCATTTTTTGGCTTGGCCGTCCCCGATGAGGTAACCGTTTCGCGCCAGGTACTCGCCGAACCGGACCCCGGCCTCTCGGCCAAGTCCTGGGCGCGGCTTTCGGACGGAACTCCGCTCGTGACGGCGGTGCGGCAAGGCAAGGGACTGATCGTGTTGTTCCATGTCACGGCGGATACGACGTGGTCGAACCTGCCGATTTCGGGATTGTTCGTGGACATGCTGCGCAAAATCGTTGCTGTGTCGGGGGACACCGCAAAGGATGTGGACGCGCCAGTCGGCGCGGGGACGAAAGCTCTTGAAGCCGCGACCTTCGCGCCGAGTCGGAGCCTCGACGGTTTCGGTGTCCTTGGTCCCCCGCCGCCAAACGCGACGCCGATTGCCGCAGGGTTCGAAGGCATCGCGGAACCCGAACATCCGCCGGGGTTTTACGGCCCCCCCGATGGCCTGATCGCAGTCAACGCTCTGGGTCCGAAAGAAACGCTCGAGGCGGCGGATTATTCGGGGTTTGGTTTTATTGGCGAGCCCCTGCGCGAAACGGGTCCCGTCGATCTCAAACCCTGGCTGGTCGCCGCCGCGTTTCTCTTA
Source organism: Methylocella sp. (assembly GCA_036264205.1). Lineage (GTDB taxonomy): Bacteria > Pseudomonadota > Alphaproteobacteria > Rhizobiales > Beijerinckiaceae > Methylocapsa. The sequence continues at coordinate 1,350 of DATARJ010000148.1, read as the reverse complement.
TTTTCCGCCGATACCCTGGCCTCGCTTTGGCTCTCGGGTAGCCTCCGTAGGACCGGGAGAGGCGCGCTTGCTTGCCTTGTTCTCTTTGCGGCCGGTTCCGCGATGGTAGCCTCCCCGCGAGTCGAGGCGGAGCCTGCCGCCGCAAACATGTCCCCGCGCGATAGCGCCGCGTTGACGACGAGGCTCGCTTATGTCGCAAGCGGGGACGCCAGGGTCGACGAGGTGAGCAGGCAGGGCTTGATGAGCCTTTCGCAGGTGCTTGCGCGACGCACGTCGCTGATGCCCGGCGATCCTGTCGGGATCGATCCCGCGCGGGACGAATTAAGCTTTTATCCGCTTTTGTATTGGCCGGTGGTGGCGGCAAAGGCGCAGCCGCCGCACGCGGCGATCGCCAAGGCCGCCGCCTTCATGAAACAGGGCGGCACGATCGTTTTCGACACCCGCGACGCGCTCGCCGCGCGTCCGGGCGCGCCGCCGACGCCGGAAGCCAAATGGCTCAGAGCCTTGCTCGATGGCGTCGATGTGCCAGAACTCGAACCCGTTCCCGCCGACCATGTCGTGACAAAAACCTTCTATCTCATCGACGGTTTCGTTGGCCGCTACACGACGGGCGCGACCTGGATCGAGGCGCTGCCCGCCGCCCCCGCCGATGGTGGCCCGCGCCCGGCCCGCGCGGGCGACAGCGTCTCGCCGATTATCATCACCGCCAACGATCTCGCGGCGGGCTGGGCCAGCGACCCCGACGGCGATAGTCTCTATTCGCTGGTGCCGGGCGGCGAGCGCCAGCACGAACTCGCGCTGCGCGGGGGTGTCAATCTGGTGATGTACACGCTCACCGGCAATTACAAATCCGACCAGGTTCATGTGCGCGACCTTTTGGAACGCCTCGCGCATTGAAGAGGTTGGTGGGCGGGTTTTCGTCCGCGTCGCATCAGCCAAAGCCGCCGATTTAGCCGATGGAATTTGCAACACTTGGAGTTTCGACGCGTGCACCTTATCCCAATATGTGCAATCGCGGCCGTCCGTAAGCCATTGACCGCTTACGTTGGGGCTACCACTGAGGTCTCATTCATGACAGTATGACTCAAATCGGGTACGGACAAGGCGGACAAAGTGGGAATCTCGAACTGTAAAGAGGCCCTAATGCAACCGACTTTTGCAACGTCTAAGGGCTTAATCTGACTTGCCCGAAATAGCGGCGCATAAATCTTGCACGCTCAGCAGGTTTTTGATCCCTGAACAGCGCTCATAATCGACGGCCGGTTGTTGGGGGTTTCCGCACAGTCAAGCCGGCGCTGAAACCGAGCAGGCATACGAGGTAGCCGAGTTAGTCATCTCCTTATCCGCGAT
>DATARJ010000251.1:0-1659 GCA_036264205.1 Methylocella sp. | reverse complement strand
GCGGCTTCTGCAACGCCAATACCCAATACGTTTCTCCATCCGCGCTGCCGGCGCCGCGAGGCCGCAACCACTCGTGATCGTTGGGCGGGTCGCGCCTCAGTGTCGCAACACCGGGAGATCGGCCATGAGAACTTTGCTTGTCCTACTGGCAATTTTCGCCGTGACGGCGGGGATCGGCACGCCCGCACAGGCGCAAAATTATCCGTGGTGCGCGCAATACAGCGGCCTGGGCGGCACCAATTGCGGGTTCACGACTTTCCAACAGTGCATGGCCACGCTCGCCGGCATGGGCGGCTTCTGCAACGCCAACACGCAATACGTTCCGCCCGGCGGACAGCCGGCGCCGCGCGTCCGCAGGCAATGGTGATCGTCCGCTGACGACCGATTCACAGGACCCTGGGCAACATTTTTCGGGTCGATGGACGGAATACCTCCATCCCATCGATGCATGAAGCCGCAAGCCAAAGCCGCAAGCCAAGAGAACTTCGGTCAATCCGAGTCGGCGGTTTGTCTGGTCCGCGCCGCGGCCGCGCTCAAGACCGCCAACATGCACTGCATCAAATTGCCGCCCGCAGCCGCTCGAAGCTCGTCGGGCGCGATACCGGCGCGGATCGCATCATCGCGGCACAGCGCCACCAGCCGGACCGTTTCGCGCATCCTGTACTCGTCGGCAACCGCCCCGACATGGCCCGACAACCAGTGCTCCAAAAATTCGCGCGCCCGCTCGCTCATCTCTGGCTCCTCACGCAAACATTGGCCCCAGATCCTTCCGGCTTCGATCGCGTTGCGCATTCTCCCCACCGCAGTAATGCGCGCGCGGATGTCAGCGCCAGGTCGTGGCCGAATTGCGCAAACCAAATGGCGAAATGATGGTAACGCGCCACCATTGTGATTGACTCTCGCGAAGCAGATGCGACAGTGCGCGCGTACGTGTAACAGTCGTTGCGTTTGGGGGGAGTTCCGTGGCCTCGCCTGGGTATTGGGCCGCCCCGGGTTGGCAAAGAGCCGCGACGTCGCTTCTGGCGATTGTCGCGGGCTGGCTGCGCGATTCATCGCCAAATTTTTTTGCCGACGTCGCGAGATATTTGCGCCAATCGACGGAATACCTTTCGCCGATCGCCACATTTTATCTTCGTAGATCGGGTTATCTTTGCACGTCCGCCGCAGGCGGCTTGCGCCGATCGACGCAATATCTTTTGCCGATCGCCGCGGATCATTTTCGCAGTACATCTCAACATGTTTGCGCCACCGCCGCAACGGGCTTGCGTCAATCGGCCGAATATCTCGGCGCGACCGTCACCGCCAATCTCGGCAAATCGTCCAAAATCCGGATCGCCCTCGTTACCACCCTTGCCATCGCATCGGCGGTCGTCGGTTTTGCGACGACGAGCGCATTGCTGCGACCACAGGCGCCGCTGCCAGCGCCCGCGACACGCGAGGCACGACTGCAGCCAAAGCTCTCCTGGGTGACGGAATATGAGATCGAGCGGGCGCAAAAACTGGGCCGGCACCTGCTGGACATCAGTCCCGCCGCGCTGTTGACGATGTATGAGCGCAGCGGCAGCGATGCGGTCGAGACCTACCGGGACGGCTGGGTCAAGCTCGACTATCCCATCATGTCGTTCGACCGCCAGACTTTCGGCAAGACCACCTACGACG
>DATARJ010000123.1:0-3063 GCA_036264205.1 Methylocella sp. | reverse complement strand
AGCGCCGCACCCGGCGACCTCATTAGCTCCGGCAAAAACGCGGCAGGAACAGCAAGCAACGCCAGGCCTCCGATGGCGACCGCCGCATAAAGCGCGTTGCCGCGCGACGGGCGCTTTTGAACCGGGAACTGTCCCAAGGGAGCATCCAGATCGTCGTCCGTCATACCTGACCGCTATCCTGTATTGGTACGCCCGCAAATCGGTGCAAGAGCCAAACGGGCGCTCGCCTGACGGAGAGAACAGGTGACACCGTGCCAAGTTCGGCAAGAGCTACGGATCGGGCGCCTGCCACGGCCGCCGCCCGCCGGCTTTCCAGGCCTAGCGGGCCGAAGCTGCGGCGTTCGAGCCTAGTCCGGCCGCGATCGACCGATTCGTGGTCCAACGTCTTCGCAACAGCCGCCCTTCCTGTCGCAGATCATGCTTGCGCAGGGCCGTCGCTTCGTTTCCGGCACTCATCGGGAAGGAACGCCGGTTTCAACCGCGATCGTTTAACAATGTTCTCCGGCCTCCTTGCGGCCGCCTCTCAATTTGGAACCTTTGCGGGTTCGCTCGCGGGCGCCGCGGTGAGATTGTTCATCGCCTTGTTGACGCCGCGCAGAATGTCCTCGGCGGCGACTAATTGCTTGTCGTTTTTGGCATCAAGCGGGACAAAGGCTTGCGAACCTCCCTTTTCGCCCTCGCCATTCTTTAAATGACCGCGCAGCGAAGCTTCGCCCTTTGTGTCGTCCTTGCCCTTGAGGTCGTCGGGCACATCCTGCAACACGGTCACGTCGGGGTCGATTCCCTTTGCCTGGATCGAGCGGCCGGACGGTGTGTAATAGCGGGCCGTGGTAAGCCGCACGGCGCCGTTGTTCTGGCCGAGCGGGATGATCGTCTGCACCGACCCCTTGCCGAATGAGCGGGTACCGAGAATGGTCGCGCGTTTATGATCCTGCAACGCACCGGCGACGATTTCCGAAGCTGACGCCGAGCCGCCATTGATCAGGACGACCACCGGCTTGCCCTTGGACAAGTCGCCAGGACGCGCATTGTAGCGCATCGTTTCATCGGCATTCCGGCCACGGGTCGAGACAATTTCGCCGCGGTCGAGAAAGCAATTGACGACATCGATCGACTGGTCGAGCAGACCGCCGGGATTGTTGCGCAGATCGAGAATATAGCCTTTGAATTTGCCGGCCGGGATATCGTTTTGGAACTTTTGGATCGCCCCGCGAACACCCTCAAACGTCTGTTCGTTGAATTGGGTGATTCGAATGTAGCCGATATCGTCGCCTTCCTGACGTTCGCGAACCGATTTGATCTGGATCACGGCGCGGGAAAGTTTGATATCCTGCGGGTCCTTGTTGGATCCGCGTAAAATCTTGAGCGTCACCGAGGTATCCGGCGCGCCACGCATCTTGTCGACGGCCTGGTTGAGGCTCAAGCCCTGAACATTCTCGCCGTCGATGGCGCTGATGATGTCGCCGGACAAGATTCCCGCGCGCGAGGCCGGAGTGTCGTCGATTGGCGTGACAACCTTGATAAGTCCATCCTCCTGCGTCACCTCGATGCCGAGACCGCCGAATTCGCCGCGCGTCTGAACCTGCATGTCGCGGAAGCTTTTGGCGTCCATGTAGCTTGAATGCGGGTCGAGCGAACCGAGCATGCCGTTGATCGCGGCCTCGACGAGCTTTTGTTCGTCCGGCTTCTCGACATAATCGGACCGAATCTTCTCGAAAACGTCGCCGAAGAGGTTGAGATTACGGTAGGTGTCCGAAGCGGCCGCGCGCGCCGTTCCCTCCGGAAAAACCGGCGTCTTTGTTGCAAGCGTAGCGAGCCCCGCGCCCAGAACGGCGCCAAGCAGTAGAGGTAAGACTTTGCGCATCATCCGCGAACCTTTTGCAATTCCGGCTTTGCCCACCATGGGCCCGGATCGATCGCCACCCCGTCCTTACGAAATTCGACATACAGGATCGGCTGGACCGCGCCGATGGCGATGGCCGCGGCCGTCTTGACGGACCCATCGCCCATGACGGCGACGGGCTCCCCCACCAGAATGAATTGTCCTACGTTTACGTTGATCTTGTCCATCCCGGCAAGAATAATATAATAGCCCTGGCCAGCGTTAACGATTAAAAGTTGTCCATAGCTGCGGTACGGGCCGGCAAATGACACCCAACCGTCGCAGGGCGAGGCAACAATCGCTTCGACGCGGGTCGCGATCAGCATTCCTTTCCCGGTGCCGCCGAACCCATCTTGGCTGCCAAAGCCGCGCTGAAGCGTGCCGTTCACGGGGACCGGCAAAAGACCTTTTGTCTCTATGAAGGCTATCGCTGGCGCAAGCCTTGCCGGATCCTTGAAAGGCGCCAAGGCGGTTCTCATAGCAGCGCTTGACGTTGTTGCGCGCCCGCGGATCGCATCGGCCCTCCTCGCCGCCTCGGCACCCCGCGCGGCCGTGGCGACTTCGGTTTCCATTCTGGCGATCAGATCCTTGAGGCTCGCCGCTTGTTTAGCGAGATCGAGCGCGCGTTCGCGCTCGGTTCCAAGAGCCTGTTCGGCGGCGGACAGCGCCGATTGGCGCGCCTCGACCAGCGCGGCGAGACGCTGACGCTCGGCGCGAAGCTTTGCCACGCCATTCGCAAGCGTTTCGCGCTCGGCCGCGATCGATTGCCGCAACTGCACGAGATCCGAAAGGTCCGAGGCAAGCGCTTCGGTTTCACCGCGCATCTGCGGCAGGACCGAGCCGAGCAACATGGAGGTTCTGATCGCAGCAAGCATGTCTTGTGGCGCGACCAGAAGCGCCGGCGGCGGCTTCCGCCCCATCCGCTGCAAGGAGGCGAGGATCTCGGCAATGACCGCGCGGCGGCTCGCAAGCGAACGCTTGATCGCGTCCTCCGTCCCGGTCAGGGTGTCGAGGCTTGCCTCCGTCGCGCCGATCTTGCGTTCGCTCGCGTTGACAATTTGCGTCGCGTCGAGAAGCGCAGCGGTAAGCTTCGCCCGGTCGGCGCGGATCGATGTGATCTCCGCTTCGATCCGCCGGCGCTGCTCTTGCGACGCCTCGAGCGTGTCTTCCATGCCCCGCAG
>DATARJ010000070.1:0-6767 GCA_036264205.1 Methylocella sp. | reverse complement strand
GATCCTCCCCGGCGGGCGCTTTCTTTTCCCGGGGTATAAGGGCTCGCTCCGTCACCACCCGCGCGACGAGGACGGCGTTTATAAGCGGTTCCCACAAATGGGTAGGAACCGCTCATCTCATGTGGACGGGGTTTGAACTGGTGCCACACAATTTCCTGGACTGCTCGCCGTTCTACCTGCCGTGCCCTTGACAAAGAAGCTTCACAGATGCGGGCCGGGGGATGCAGCGGCTCGTAAGCGGGCGCTATCGTCACGCGCGGCGTCCGCGCAAAAGCTTTGCCGGTATTGGCGAAGAAACCATGGCCCGCGCCTGGATAGATCTTGAACTTCGCGAGTCCGAACGCATGTCGGGCGCGACCAATTTACGAGTTTATTCTCCGCCTTACCAAAACAATAGGACATTCAGGTCTTGTTCATGGCACCCAGACGAGACTTGTCGCCAGCGGGGGCATCAGGAGCGTATCCATGAAACACACAAACATGAGCGTCCCGCGCAATTGCGGCGTCGTATATGGAGCATTGAGTCTAGCTTTGCTCTTTGCCTGTCCTGCCTTGGCATACAGAGGCGAGGAGCTCGCTAAGGACGCGAAGGTGAGCATTGCCGAGGCGCGCGCCATTGCTCTGAAGGCGCATCCGGGCAAGATCACCGACGAAGAATTGGAACGTGAAGCCGGAGGAACCGGCCTACGTTATTCATTCGACATCAAAAGTGGAAGCGCCACGCAGGAGGTTGGCGTTGACGCTAAAACGGGGCGCGTGTTGGAGAACGCCAAGGAGGGTAAGAATCCCGATTAATGAAATCGATTTAGTGCGACCCAAGGACAAGCCGAAATGGCGCGCCCTCTGTCCGCCGGCGCCTTGGAGCCGAGCGAGAAGCAATGGCGACGCGCGTCCTAACTTCAGGGAGCGCAGCGCTGCCACTCACGCTGCGTTTGGCGTAGGGCGATGGCGAAGCCGCCGACCGGCGCCGCGGTGAGAAACGGCCAGTTGACGGCGCGCGCGTGATCGGCTAAGCACATTTTTTCCCTCCCTGAGACAAAGTTTCCGGGGCCGTTCTGTTGCCCAAGCGCCGGCTTTGCTAGGTATCCCGCAAGGGGCGGCCTCCGCTGTACGTGGGACAAACTCTTTCGTCGCGAAGCTTTCGCGCCGCGCGCCCATTTGGAGATTCAGGCCTTGGCTCGTATCGCCGGAGTCAATATTCCGACCAACAAGCGCGTCATCATCTCGCTGCAATATATTTACGGCATTGGCCCGACGAAGGCCAAGGAAATTTGCGAAAGAGTGAATATTCCCTCCGGGCGGCGCGTCGCCGATTTAACCGACGCGGAAGTCTTGCAGATTCGCGAGGCGATCGACCGTGATTACATAGTCGAGGGCGATCTTCGCCGCGAGGTAGCGATTCACATCAAGCGCCTGATGGATCTTGGCTGCTACCGTGGGCTTCGCCACCGGCGCCAATTGCCGGTGCGAGGGCAGCGCACCCACACCAATGCGCGGACTCGCAAAGGCAAGGCCAAGCCCATCGCCGGCAAGAAGAAGTAAATTCGAGAGAAGTTGCTCATGGCGTTCGCCGCCAAGCGACCGGCCAAGCAAACGCCGCCAAGAATAGATGATGGTCCCGAGCGCCTGGCATGACGGGCGCGTTGGAAGGAATTGGATTATGGCAAAAGAGGCCACCCGCGTTCGCCGCCGCGAGCGCAAGAACATCGCGTCGGGCGTCGCGCACGTCAATTCGACCTTTAATAATACAATGATTACGATCACCGACGCGCAGGGCAACACGATCTCCTGGTCGTCGGCGGGGACCATGGGGTTCAAGGGATCGCGCAAATCGACGCCTTATGCGGCGCAGATGGCGGCCGAGGACTGCGCCAGAAAGGCGGCCGAACACGGCATGCGGACGCTCGATGTCGAGGTTTCGGGGCCGGGTTCTGGCCGGGAATCGGCATTGCGGGCCCTTCAAGCCGCGGGCTTCACGGTGACCTCGATACGGGATGTCACGCCTATTCCGCACAATGGCTGCCGGCCGCCCAAGCGGCGGCGCGTTTAAGAAGGCATTTTCGACACCGTGGCGTAAGGCGATTTGCATCAAGGAAAGGTCCGGTCGTGATTCAGAAGAATTGGCAGGAGCTTATCAAGCCAAGCAAACTCGAAGTGGTCCCGGGCGATGATCCAAAACGCATGGCCACGGTCGTGGCGGAGCCGCTCGAGCGCGGCTTTGGCCTAACCCTCGGCAATTCGCTGCGGCGCATTCTATTGTCGTCGCTGCAAGGCGCGGCGATTACCTCGGTCCATATCGACGGTGTCTTGCACGAGTTCTCGTCGATCCCGGGCGTGCGCGAAGACGTGACCGACATCGTGCTCAATATTAAGGACATCGCCCTCAGGATGCCGGGCGAAGGCCCGAAGCGCATGATTTTGAGGAAGCAGGGTCCCGGCAAGGTCACCGCCGCCGACATCGGCACGACCGGCGATATTTCGATCCTCAATCCCGAGCTTGTCATTTGTACGCTCGACGAAGGGACCGAAATCCGCATGGAATTCACGGTCAACACCGGCAAGGGCTATATCGTCGCCGACCGCAACCGGATGGAAGACGCGCCGATCGGCTTGATCCCGGTCGATAGCCTCTACTCGCCGGTCAAGAAAGTAAGCTACCGGATCGAGAATACGCGGGAAGGGCAAATCCTTGATTACGACAAGCTTACCATGCAAGTGGAAACCAACGGATCGCTGTCGCCCGAAGATGCAATCGCTTTCTCGGCGCGTATCCTGCAAGACCAGCTCAATGTCTTCGTCAACTTCGAGGAGCCGCACCGGGTCGAGGCGACACCGTCGATTCCCGAACTCGCCTTCAACCCAGCGCTCCTTAAGAAGGTCGATGAGCTCGAACTCTCGGTGCGCTCGGCGAATTGTCTGAAGAACGACAATATTGTCTACATTGGGGATCTCATTCAAAAGAGCGAAGCGGAAATGCTCCGCACGCCGAATTTCGGTCGTAAATCGCTGAACGAGATCAAGGAGGTACTGGCCCAAATGGGTCTCCACCTCGGGATGGACGTCACCGGCTGGCCGCCGGACAATATCGATGAACTCGCCAAGCGGTTCGAGGAACATTATTGATCGGATTATTCCTCCCCTTCTCGTCCAAAGCGAGCGGGAGGCAAACGGGTGCGGCCGTACCTTGGCACGGCCGCCGCGAAAATAACGGAGAACGCCATGTATCATGGACACGCCAAGCGCCGCTTCGGGCGCACGCATGAACATCGCAAGGCGCTGTTTTGCAATATGTGCCAAGCGCTGATCAAACACGAGCAGATCGTCACCACGCTGCCGAAGGCAAAGGATTTGCGCCCGATCGTCGAGAAGCTGGTCACGCTCGGCAAGCGCGGTGACCTACATGCGCGACGGCAGGCAATCGCTCAAATCAAGGATGCCACCCTCGTCGGCAAACTTTTCGCCGTTCTCGCGCCGCGCTATAGGGATCGGCGTGGCGGCTACACGCGAGTGTTGAAGGCTGGCTTTCGCTATGGCGATAATGCTGCCATGGCGGTCATCGAATTCGTTGACCGCGATGTCGACGCCAAGGGTCTGGATTCGGGTCCGGTGGTGGGCGGCGAAGAAGAGGCGGCTGCGTAGCGATCGTTCGCGGGGCCCGGGGTGCGCTCCCGCGGCGCATTGCCTTGACGCGAACCGGTTCCCGATTAAATCCGATACCGGGCCGTACCGAGGATCCGCTGGTTTGGAGCGATCCATGAACACGCCCTCGCTTGGTTTGCTCCAGGCCTCGACCGCTTTGCTTCTTGGAGCGGTTCTCTTTGCCGTTTCCGCGCGCGCCGAGCCGCCGCGCCAAATGCCTCAGACTCCTCAGACCCAAAGCGACGTTTTCCTGTCGTTTGCGCCAGTCGTCAAGAAAGCGCAACCCGCGGTGGTCAATGTCTATGCCTTCCGGACGGATAAGCGGCCGCGCAATCCCCTCTTCGACGATCCGATTTTTCGCCATTTCTTCGGCGAGGGCGGCAATTCCAGGCCAGGCGGCCCGACCGCGCGCTCGCTCGGGTCCGGCGTCCTCGTCGATGCGTCGGGCCTCGTCGTCACCAATTATCACGTCATCGAAGGCATGACGGACGTAAGAGTCGCGCTCGCCGATAAACGCGAATTCGATGCCGGGATTGTCCTGCGCGATCAGCGCACTGATCTCGTGGTCTTGCGCTTGAAGGGTGGTGAAAACTTTCCGGTGATGCAGTTGGGAGATTCCGACGCGCTCGAAGTTGGCGACATCGTGCTGGCCATTGGCAATCCGTTCGGGGTCGGGCAGACGGTGACCCAGGGAATCGTCTCGGCGCTGGCGCGCACCCAGGTTGGAATATCCGATTATGGATTTTTTATTCAAACCGACGCCGCGATCAATCCGGGCAATTCGGGGGGCGCCCTCGTGGATATGCGGTCAAGGCTCGTCGGCATCAATTCCGCGATCTTTTCGCAAACCGGAAGCTCGATCGGGATCGGTTTCGCAATCCCGGTCAATATGGTGAAAATCGTCATCGCCGCCGCCAAGGGCGGAGGCCAAGCGGTGCGGCGCCCCTGGCTCGGCGCGAGCTTGCAAGCGGTGTCGAGGGAAATCGCCGATTCGCTTGGCCTCGACCGGCCCTCGGGCGCGCTTGTCGCCGATCTTTCCGCTGGCGGTCCGGCCGCCAATGCGGGGTTGCGGCGCGGCGATCTCATCACCGCCATCGACGGTCAGAGCGTCGACGATCCCGAGGGTCTCGGCTACCGGATGGCCACGAAACCGCTCGGTGGCGCCGCCGCCCTTACCCTGATTCGTAACGGCAAACAGAGCACGGCCTCGGTTAAACTGATTCCGGCCCCGGAAATGCCGGCCCGTGACCCTGTCAAGCTCAACGGCTCCTCCCCCTTCTCTGGCATGACCGTGATCAATCTATCGCCGGCGGTTTTGGAAGAATTGTCCCTGCGTGGCGTGAGCGAGGGCGTCGCCGTCAGCGACGTCGAGGACGGCTCGCGGGCGGCAATGGTCAATTTTCAAAAAGGCGATGTCATCATGTCCATCAACGACAGGGCAATCGGCACCACGCGGGAACTCGAAGCGGCGGTGAGCGAGCATCGCAACTATTGGAAATTGACAATCGGGCGCGGCGGCGACGTCATTACCACCATGATCGGCGGGTGAACGGCGGGGCTCGAAATCTCTCTTTTTGCCGGAATCCTCCGTCGATTGTTGCTCACCCGGTATTCGAGCAGCGCCGGCGGTGATCGGCGTTCCGTCCCCACGACTCGTAAAACCTGATTCCCAAATCAGGTTGCGCCGCGAGTGCCAGTTAAGCCTCACTTCGCCTGGGCAAATGTGCAATGCGCACCGCCGCCGCCTTTTTGCTTCACCTCGCCGGGATCGATTGTGCAGTCGAGATTGGACACCGCCTCAAAAATCGAACCCGCGGCACCGTCCGACGGCACGCCTACCTCGGCGAGAGTTGCGTAGAGTTCGTGTGCCTTCCTGCCGTGCGTCGCGACTTTTTTCGCTCCAAACGTCAGATCGCAGCTATGCTGGGTGATGTCCACATTGCTCGCCCGGCAGCTCACTGCGCCGGCCGCAACTTTAATTTTCTTGTTCGGCGCGTAAGGCACGCTGGTCTGACCATTGAGGAACTTTGCGAGCACAATCTTGTCACTGGCCTTAATATTGGAAGGTTCGGCGACGAGAGCAGCGAGCGCCAAAGCGCCATTGCCGTCAATCGATCCAGCGAACGCGGCATGATTAGCGAGCAGCAATGGAATTGTTAGTAAAGCAATTGGTTTCATGTGCGGTCCTCCGTGACAATCGATGCGCCGGGGATTCGTAGTGGACGAAAAATCTGTGATATGCCAGCGCTTAATCCGGCATTCCCAAGATGACCGGAGCTTGGCTGGTAGCATTCGCTCGATTTGGCGTATTTGACAAGTCTGAGCGCAATCAACGGCCGACCAGCCGCGCGATGGCGAAGGCGGCGGCGGCGGCAAGGGAACCCACGATCGCCGTCTGCAAGGCGCTGCGAAGCGGTGCGACGCCGGTCAATTGGCCCTTGATGCCGCCAAAGACCACTAGGGCGGCGAGGGTCAGCGCGATCGAGACGGGAAGCGCGCGGGAAACCGTGTCCAGCAGGAAATAGGGCGCCAGCGGAATAAGACCGCCGACGACATAGGCGCCGCCGATCGTCAGAGCGCTTTTAAGTTCCCGGCCCGCCTCCGGCTCTTCCAAGCCAAGCTCGAAACGCATCATGAAATTGACCCAACGGTCCGGGTCGCGGGTGAGGGCAGCGGTCACCGTTTCGGTCAGGGCGGGATCGAGGCCTTGTTCGCGCAGAATTTGGCGAACTTCCACGCGCTCGATTTCCGGCACTTGCTTGATCTCCATTTTCTCGCGTTGCAGTTCGGAATGGTAATGTTCGAGATCCGTTTGCGCCGCGAGATAACCGCCAAGGCCCATCGCGATCGCGCCTGCCGCAACCTCGGCAAGACCGGCCATTATAATGATCGCCGTCGAGGACACGGCCCCGGAAAGGCCCGCGGCGAGGGCGAAAGGAACGGTTAGCCCATCCGCCATGCCGATGACGATGTCGCGGACAAGGGCCGAGGCGGAAAAGTGTCTTTCGATATGCGGCGTCGTCGGCATGCGGCCCCAGAGATTGCGCTCGCGGGGAACGGTTCTCTTTGCGGCAATAAGAACGGCAGCGGCAGGGCCGGATGTGCGTGCGGGCAATTCGTCCCAGCCG
>DATARJ010000029.1:0-1531 GCA_036264205.1 Methylocella sp. | reverse complement strand
GCGATGCCGCTGGCGGCGGTTCAATCGCGGCGCCCGCCATCAGGCGGCGGGCCGCTTCGGTCTTGGCGCCTTGCGCATCTTCCGGCGCCACGAGGCGTTGCGCTTCATCCCTTTCAATCTCGGCGAGTTGGGCCTTGTAGAGGGCGAGGCCGATTTCGCGGCGCGCAACCCCGCGCGGGGCTTTCGCAAGCGGCCATAGGACAGTCAGCACCGCGACGGCGGTAAAAACGGCGAAAATCCACCATAACATGGAGCCTTAATAGTCATTGGCCACGCGGTTGCAAGGCTCGTCGCGTCACAAATATTTGGTATTTGGCGGGTAATCGGTTGATCTCATGCCGAGGGCAGCCTGAGGTCCGCGCGCAGCCCCCCTTTGGGGCTATCTTCGAGGGACAAATGGCCGCCGTAAAGCGACGCCAGATCGGCGACGATCGAAAGGCCGAGGCCCGATCCGGGCTTCGTTTCATCGAGACGCTTGCCCCGCGACAGCGCGGCTTGGCGCAGCCCGGCGGCAAGTCCTGGCCCATCGTCGTCGATGGTGATACGAAAGAAACGGCGCTCCGAAAGGTTGCGCCAGGGCTCCGGCGCTATGCGGATCGCGACCGCGTGGCGCGCCCATTTGCTGGCATTATCGACGAGGTTGCCAACCATCTCCTCGAAATCCTGGCGTTCCCCTTGAAAGCGAATGGTCCCCGGCACCGAGGCGGTGAAGCCGATCGCCCGCGCCATATAGATTTTTTCGAAGGTGCGGACCAAGGCTTCGACGGCCGGGGCCACTTCGGTCGCCCCGCCCAGCGTCCGGGCCCGGACCGCCGCGCGGGCGCGGTTAAGGTAATAGGAAACCTGATCGCGCATGATGGCGGCCTGCTCCTCCACCTTGGCCGCAAGCGGGCCGGGATCGACCGCGGCCTCGTTGACGATGACGCTGAGCGGCGTTTTCAAGGCATGAGCGAGATTGCCGACCTGGGTGCGCGCGCGTTCCACAACGTCGCGATTGGCGTCAATCAACAGATTAAGTTCGCTGGCAAGCGGTGCGAGATCTTGCGGGAAATTGCCTTCGATTTTCTCGGCTTCGCCGCGCCTTATCGCGGCGACCCCTTCCTGCAGTTGCCAAAGTGGTTTCAGGCCATAGCGAAGCTGCGCTGCTGCCGAGACAACGAGGGCCACCGCGAGAACCGCGAAGGTGATCACGAGGTCAAACTCGAAACGGGAGATTTGCGCTTCGATTTCCTCGATCGTCGCGGCAACCTGAACGAGGTAAATTCCCTGATCGCCGGTATCGATGATGCGTTCGCGCATTCGCAAGATCCGGTCATCCGGCCCTCTCGCATAGCCTCTCCGCGCGCCGTCGGCACCGGGCGCGACGCCGGAATCGGCCAGACGCGGAAGCTTTGCCGCGAACAGCGACCGCGAACTTCGGATCTCTGGCTTGGGCACGTCCAATCGCGTCACCTGCCAATACCAGCCCGATAACGCCAGCTCGAATTGCGGCTCGCCCAGCTGGCCTGGCCAGGTGCGGCTGTCTTCTCCC